>NZ_FR886706.1:0-58437 GCF_000436615.1 Blautia sp. CAG:237 | reverse complement strand
CGGTTTTGCAATACCCCTTTGCGGTTTCATACGATTTTTCTAAATCACATGATCTTTCTAAACAGATCCTTCAGATCCTCCACACTCGCATCCTTCGGGTTACCCGGTGCACAAGCATCCGCATGTGCAGATTCAGCGAGGAACTGCAGATCTTCCTCTTTAATAGCCTCCAGCTTGGTCGGAATTCCCACATCAACAGAAAGCTTTCTAACCGCATCAATAGCAGCCTTTCTATATTCCTCCTGAGTCATAGAATCCACATCCTTCACACCCATTGCACGAGCGATCTCACGATACTTCTCTCCAGTGCATTCCTGGTTATATTCCATTACGATCGGAAGCATCATAGCGCATGCAACACCATGCGGAGTATCATAAACAGCACCCAGTGTATGAGCCATGGAATGTGCGATTCCAAGACCTACATTTGAGAATCCCATACCTGCGATATACTGTCCAAGAGCCATTCCCTCACGACCTTCTTTGGTATTTTCAACAGCTCCGCGAAGAGATTTGGAGATCAGTTCAATCGCTTTGAGATGAAACATATCTGTCATTTCCCATGCAGCTTTTGTGGTATATCCTTCGATTGCATGAGTCAGGGCATCCATACCTGTAGAAGCGGTCAGTCCCTTAGGCATTGAAGACATCATTTCCGGGTCAACAACTGCGATGATCGGCATGTCATGCGGGTCAACACATACAAATTTACGTTTCTTTTCTACATCTGTGATAACGTAGTTGATGGTAACTTCTGCTGCTGTTCCTGCTGTTGTCGGAACTGCAATGATCGGTACGCAAGGTTTCTTTGTCGGTGCTGTACCCTCCAGGCTTCTTACATCCTCAAATTCCGGGTTTGCGATGATGATACCGATTGCTTTTGCAGTATCCATGGAAGAACCACCACCGATTGCAATGATATAATCTGCACCGGATTTTTTGAATGCAGCTACACCATTCTGGACGTTCTGGATGGTCGGGTTTGCTTTGATATCAGAATAAATTTCGTATTCCAGGCCCTCTTTTTCAAGGACATCTGTTACCTTGCTTGTTACGTTAAATTTGATCAGATCCGGGTCAGAGCATACAAATGCTTTTTTGAATGCATGTGCTTTTGCTTCGTTTGCGATCTCTGCAATTGCACCTGCTCCGTGATAAGATGTTCCGTTTAAGTTAATTCTATTTGCCATGATAATTACATCCCTTTCTGCGTCGCTCACGCCTTAACTTTGTTATTATCTTAACAATAGTTTTATAAAAAAGAAAGTTACAGAATCCAACAAGTGTAACGTTTTCTGTAACTTTCGTGATTTGTTCTAAATTTATGCATTCATATTCAGTAAAAATAACCAGATATGTCTTTCCTGTTTATGGAAACATTTCTGTAACGCCTGTATTTCCAACATTTTTGAAGTTGTCAGTTCAGGATCTCAAGCCTCACAAAAATCTCTGCAAGCTTCTCCGGCATCCCATCTACAATGATAGATGCCAGTTCTTCCGGGGTACATGTCACCCCTCCTGTCACCCATTTGACAGTCATATAAATAGAGCTTTGGCAGTACATTTCCAGCAGATAATGGACGTTTTCGCCCGGTACTTTGCCAGTTTTTTCACGAATTAAATTTTCGTAAAACTGTAAGATCAGTTCGAAATCATGCTGTCTGAGGGAATTCTGTTCGTCATAACGAAACGCTGCCGCAAAAAATGTCTGCTCTTCCTGAATATAAGTAAACTTCTTGACCAGAGCATCATAGACCGTCTTTCCACGTCCCATATGTTCAAAAGATTTCGTAAGAAGTTTGTCAAAATACCAGTTGATCAGGTCGTATTTGTCCAGAAAATTCCTGTAAAAAGTCTGTCTCGTAAGCTCACATTTCTCTGTGATCTGCTTCACTGTGATGTTCTCTACAGGAGTTGTCTGCATACATTCTTTCATGGCCCGTGCCAGCCGGTATTTGGTTTTTTCACCCTTTGTCAGATCTCTCTGGTTGCCTGTTTCAGCCATTCTTTTTCTTCCTCATCTAAGTATGGTGATATGGTCGTATATACTTTCTGATGGTAATCATTCAGAAGTTTCCGCTCACGTTCTGTCATCTCTTCCGGGTTGATTCCCTCCAGATCAAATGGGACCATTGTCAGTGGTTCGAAGCACATAAACTGCCCGAAAGATGTCTTTTCTGCCTTTTTGCAGAGGACAAGATTTTCGTGGCGGATCCCGAATTCATTTTCTAGATAATAGCCAGGTTCGTCGGAGGTGATCATTCCTTCCTCAAGCACCGGTGCCGGATTTCCCGGAAGGTTTTTCCAACGGAAGCTGTTCGGTCCTTCGTGAACATTCAGAAGATAGCCTACCCCGTGTCCTGTGCCGTGGTTATAATCTTCACCCAGTTCCCAGAGCGGTCCTCTGGCAAGATAATCGAGGTTTAAACCTGTGCATCCGTACTTGAATTTCGCCGCTGCCAGGTTCAGATTTCCACGCAGAACTGCGGTAAAAAATTTCTTTTCTTTGGCTGTGACAGGTCCAAGAACAATGGTTCTTGTGATATCTGTTGTTCCTTCCAGATAATGTCCGCCGGTATCTGCAAGCACCATTCCCCTGGCCTCAAGCGGGATGTCTGTTGCTTCTGTCGCGCTGTAATGTACGATCGCAGCATGCGTTCCATATGCAATGATCGGATCAAAACTTTCCCCCAGAAAATGCTCCTGTTCGCTGCGGAACTGGTATAATTTCTCCGCTGTGCTCAGTTCTGTAATGGTAGTTCTGGTGACATTTTTCTTGAGCCAATGGATGAATTTAGTTACTGCGACACCGTCCTTAATATGTGCAATTCTCTCGTTTTCCATCTCTGTTTCGTTCTTGACTGCCTTCGGAAGAAGAGTCAGATTTGGCTCATCCAGAATCGTCACTTCAGATGGAATATTACTTACGAGACGGCTGTTGACATTCGCCCTGGAGAGCAGAACTTTCTTATCTGAAGAGATGCTCTGAACATAAGAATAGACATCATCGTATGGGTAAATTTTTACCCCATCTGCTTCCAGATTACTGCGGATCTCTTCTGAAAAAGCTGCTGCATTTGCGTATAATCTCAATTCATTCTCCATCATTACAAGGTAAGAAAGAACCACCGGACAGCAATGGATATCGTTACCGCGGATGTTCAAAAGCCAGGCGATATCATCGAGGGATGTGAGGATAAAAGTGTCGGCTTCTTTTGCTTTCATCTGCTCACGGATCTCTGCGATCTTATCTGCTCTGGACTTGCCGGTCCATCGGATATCCAGTTCCATGACCGGCTCACAGGAAAGAACCGGACGGTCTTCCCAGATCTCGCCGATCAGGTCATCGTTTACAGAAAATGTGATATGTTTTTCCTGCAGAAGTTCCTGCAATTCTTCCGCTTCCCTCGCACTTACGGTACGGCCGTCGAAGCCAAGACACATGCCTTCTTCTAATTTATCGTTCAGAAACTGATGCATGGTCGGAACCCCTGGCTCTCCGGATTTGAACAGTTCTATTGTCGTATCGCGGAGCTGATCCGCTGCCTGGATAAAATAACGGCCATCGGTCCACAGCCCTGCCATGTCCTGTGTGATAATGGCAGTTCCTGCGGAGCCGGTGAAGCCGGTGATATATTTCCTGCATTTGAAGTAGTCACCTACGTATTCCGATCCATGGAAATCATCTGTTGCTACCAGATAGGCGTCTATCTTTTTTTCTTTCATAAGAATGCGAAGGGCGTTTAATTTTTGTTTTATAGTCATTTTTTTCTATGCCTCCCTCATAACATGGGGTGTAAATTTTATAAATTTACTTTAAACAGGATATATATATTTGTCAAGAGAGGAAGGGTACTTCCCTTGGACCCGTTAATTTGCATTGACCTTTCTTGTCAGGGCGGGATGCCCTGGGGGGATTTTTTTATATTGGGATATATGAAAACCGCGAAGGGACTTGCCAGTCCCCTCGCCACCCCTGGGCTGGGTGTTTGACGGAAATTTTGTCTTATGTAGTGCCCTTTGAAAAATTCTCCTGGTGTATCAGGTCGGAAGATCTTTGTATAAATAATATCGCAGTATATAAAAATAACAAGATTCTTCTCTTTCGCATGGAGAAGATATCCTGTTATTTTATCATACTATTGGTGAGTTGATTTGTATTAGTATAACTCTAAGCTAGTGTACTGTATCATTGACATTTCGCTAAATAACTTGCCTGTTTTCCCATCGAACTGCGTTGACTTCGCCCAACGATGCCACCGCATCGCCTCGTTCAGTCGCCTTGTCGATGAAAAAACATTCTACATTATTTAACTGAAAGTCAATGAGACAGCACACTAGGCCATCCATTTTAAAACTCTTCATTGGTCAGAATCTAAAATACTATCTTCCAAGCCAACCATCTCAAGAGCATTTATTGACTTTAATCTGGCTTGCTCATTCTACAGTCATCCATTTTTCCAAAATTCTGTGGTCTTTCAAATAAATTACTTCTTACAGAGTCATTCCAGCACCCAATTTTCGTTGGTTTCCAGACGACTTACTTCCCACGTAGTCATTCTCATTCCCAATCTTCGTTGGTTTCCAGACGACTTACTCCTCACGTAGTCATCCCAATACCCCCGCGCCTTTCGCGCCAGCGAAACAGCCCTAACAGTTAGCGTCAGCCCGTTCTGTCTTGATGCACCAGGCGTGGCCAAGTAGGGGGGGCTGAGGGGGAGCTTCGGCCTTCGCAACTTCGAGATGCTCCCCCTCAGGGTTTTCTCAGTTTCCAAACTGAATTTTCCTGCCTTATAAGGCAAAAATTATACTTTTTTAATATGAGACTTAATTCTTAGAAAAGTCCAGTAATCTTTCCGGTCTCATCAACATCAATACGTTCTGCAGCAGGTACTTTCGGAAGACCTGGCATCGTCATGATCTCGCCTGTCAGGGCAACGATAAATCCTGCGCCAGCAGAAATCTTAAGATTACGTACAGTAACTTCGAAGTCTGTCGGAGCCCCAAGCTTGGTCTGGTCATCGGTCAGGCTGTACTGTGTCTTAGCCACACAGATCGGGCAGTTGCCAAATCCAAGAGCTTCCAGCTGTTTCGCCTGCTTCTGCGCATTTGCAGTAAGAACTACTCTCTTACCGCCATATACTTTCTGCACGATCTGGTTCAGTTTATCTTCGATAGATCCTTCCAGTTCATATGCATAAGTAAAGTCGTTTGGTTCTTCTACGAGGCGAAGAACTTCTTCTGCAAGTTTGATTCCGCCTTCTCCGCCTTTTGCCCATACTTCAGAAAGAGCTACGTTTACGCCGAGTTCTTTGCACTTAGCTTCTACGAAGTCAAGCTCTGCCTTGGTGTCGGTCGGGAATGCGTTGATGGCAACTACGCAAGGAAGTTTGTATACGTTCTTGATGTTGCTTACATGTTTCAGAAGGTTCGGGATACCTTTTTCAAGAGCTTCCAGGTTTTCGTTGTTGAGGTCAGCTTTTGCTACGCCGCCGTTATATTTGAGGGCACGTACGGTTGCTACGATAACAACTGCGGATACCTTTTTCAAGAGCTTCCAGGTTTTCGTTGTTGAGGTCAGCTTTGGCTACGCCGCCGTTGTATTTCAGAGCACGTACGGTTGCTACGATAACAACTGCACTTGGATGCAGGTCTGCCATACGGCATTTGATATCGAGGAATTTCTCTGCACCAAGGTCTGCACCGAATCCTGCTTCTGTGATCGCATAATCAGCAAGTTTCATTGCCATCTTGGTTGCTGTTACGGAGTTACATCCATGAGCGATGTTTGCGAATGGTCCGCCGTGTACGATCGCCGGAACGTGTTCCAGTGTCTGAACGAGGTTCGGTTTCAGGGCGTCTTTCAGGAGAGCTGTCATAGCGCCTTCTGCATGGAGGTCACCTGCTGTTACCGGTTTCTGCTCGGATACTTTACCGTAGGTATATCCGATAATAATTCTGGAAAGTCTTTCTTTCAGGTCTTTAATGTCACTTGCAAGACAAAGGACTGCCATGATCTCAGATGCAACGGTGATGTCATATCCGTCTTCACGCGGCATTCCGTTTGTTCTTCCACCGAGGCCGTCTACTACGTTACGGAGCTGACGGTCGTTCATGTCCACGCATCTTCTCCATGTGATCTTTCTTGGATCGATGTTCAGAGCGTTGCCCTGGAAGATATGATTGTCGATCATTGCTGCGAGCAGATTGTTTGCTGCTCCGATCGCATGGAAGTCACCTGTGAAGTGAAGGTTGATGTCCTCCATCGGAACTACCTGTGCATAGCCGCCGCCTGCTGCGCCGCCCTTAACACCGAATACCGGTCCGAGGGATGGCTCACGGAGAGCTACCATAACGCTTTTGCCGAGTCTCTGCATACCGTCTGCAAGACCTACTGTTGTTGTTGTCTTTCCTTCACCTGCCGGTGTCGGGTTGATAGCGGTTACAAGAATCAGCTTGCCGTCCTTTTTGTCGCTTTCTTTCAGGAGATTGTAATCGATCTTTGCTTTGTACTTACCGTACTGCTCCAGATATTTGTCGTCGATGCCTGCTTTTTCTGCGATCTTGGTGATCGGCTCCATTGTGCACTCCTGTGCGATTTCGATGTCACTTTTGAATCCCATAATTTTCTCCTTTCTTTGCCGATAACGCCTGTCGTGATTGCCCCGTCACCAAGCAACCATGGCGTTGATTTTTAATAAGCCCTCTTTTCTTATTAAAAAAAGCAGTATCTGAGTTACCCTCAAATACTGCCCAGACGGTCGGCGTTACAAATCTCCTGCTCCCTCGTGGTATCTCCACAATTCCGTCAGTCACCGGAGACTCTATTTACTTGGTGAGAAAAGATTATCATATTTATTGTCATTTGTCAATAAATTGTCGCGATTATTATGTTTTTTTATAAAACATAAGGAAAACTTAAATAAAATTTGTTATTTTATCATACTATTATTTAACGTCAGCCCGTTCTGTCCTGATGCACCAGGCGTGGCCCGGTAACACCGAATACCGGTCCGAGGGATGGCTCACGGAGAGCTACCATAACACTCTTACCGAGTCTCTGCATACCGTCTGCAAGACCTACGGTTGTAGTTGTTTTTCCTTCACCTGCCGGTGTCGGGTTGATAGCGGTTACGAGGATCAGCTTGCCGTCCTTTTTGTCGCTTTCTTTCAGAAGATTGTAATCAATCTTTGCTTTGTACTTACCGTACTGCTCCAGATATTTGTCGTCGATGCCTGCTTTTTCTGCGATCTTGGTGATCGGCTCCATTGTGCACTCCTGTGCGATTTCGATGTCACTTTTGAATCCCATAATGTTACCTCCCGCGTTTTATTTTAGTGTTATTTATAACTAGAGGGTTTTCCCCTTTTTTGTATCAGAGGTTTGACATGATAAAAATCTCAGATTGCTTTTGCAAAAGCTTTCAGTGATCCGATGATCACATCTCCCATAACAGCCATGTCTTCTGCCTGGAAGGATACCGGGAAATTGTCGGAGAAGAGGATCTGTGAGGACGGTGGAAATTCATCGTCTCCCTCCCACAGGATCATCTGCACCAGGTATCCCGGAAAGATCTCAAGCTGATAAGCAATGTCACCGTGCTCTACCGGAACACAGTGGATGTGTTCCATGATCGCCTGAAAATCTTTGATGCGGTTTCCGTAGGAAAAAGCCAGTCGTTTAATGCATCTTCCATCAAACTGTCTCAGGTAGACTTCTCCCCACGGCATTTCGCGATAAGTTTTGAATTTGCCGGTGCCGGTAGATGCGGCACCGTTCAGCAGAAAGCGAATCGTCAGAGTTCTGGCATAAACCATGGTTTCCAGCGGGTAAAATCCCATATCGTCTGCCTCGTGGCTAACCTGAAAATCCGGCCAGGAAATCTGATACGTCGTTCCGAGGAATTTCAGAGTAAAAGATTTCTCTTCCTCATTGTAGGAAATGCCAAGTCTCTCGGCGATTTCCTTCGGATCAGCCTCCTGATACTGGCTCAGATAATGTTCCCACGGGAGACGCTCTTTGCTGTCTTTTCCATATCCCAGTTTCTCTCCCACAGATTCCATCTCTGCCGGATCAAATATTGTTTTTATATCAGAACTCATAATTCACCTCTTAAATTTTAAGTATTATCATCTCCACGGATTGCTTCGCTGTTACGCAGTTTCACGATTCTATCTCTGATGAACGTTTGGGAACATGGATGCATCGGTATGTGGGATAAAGCATGCTCCCACGAATTCATCCATGTAAGTCGGAACTGTTGAAAGTTCCATATAAGTCATATTGGCTGCAAGATCATATGTTTTCTTTTCGGCTTCTGTGGAATAAAGCATCAGGTATGCACCAGTCAGGGAAGAGTTTCCGATGTAGTGGAATTTCTCCAGCGGAACATCCGGGAACATTCCGATATTGACTGCATTCTGCATATTGATACCACTTCCGATACCGCCTGCAACATAAACATCATCGATCATTGACACATCGAAATCCAGAGAAGAAAGCATCGTTCTGATCGCTGAGAAGATTGCTCCCTTCGCACGGATAAAGTTGTCAATGTCGACTTCTGTGATCTCTACATCCTTTGAAGAACCAGCTTCTTCCTCAAACGCGATCACATAGCTTCCCATTCCATAATGGTCATGACGGATCCTCTTGCCTTCGCGGACAAATTTGCCCTTCGGATTGATGATTCCTGTCATATAAAGCTCACTAATCACATCTATGATACCGGAACCGCAAAGACCGACCGGTTTGGTTCCCGGTTCACCAACGATCTTGTATGTAGGTTCCATAGTTTCCTTGTCAATGGTACATGCCTCGATCGCACCGTCTGTCGCACGCATACCACAGCTGATATCTCCACCCTCAAAGGCTGGACCTGCAGAGCATGCACAGCTCATCATGAAGTCAGAGTTACCAAATACAAGCTCTCCGTTGGTACCAAGGTCGATGAACAGAGAAAATTCCGGTCTGTTCCAGATCATACTTACCAGAGCGCCTGCCGTGATATCTCCACCTACATAGCTTCCGATATTCGGAGCCATGATGATGTGTGCGTCTTTGTTGATCTCGATGCCTACATCAGATGCAAACATGGAGTTTGTCTTAAAGAATGCCGGGATGTATGGCTCTGTACGAAGATAGTCTGCATTGATCCCTGCAAACAGATGGTTCATCGTCGTATTGGAAGCCACGCACATACGATAGATCTGATTTTCCGGAAGATGGATGCTTCTGCACATCTCATGGATCATCGGATTGATCGTCTCTTTGATCACGGCATCCTGTAATTTCTTGATTCCACCTGGTTTGGTCGTCTCAATGATACGGTTGATGACATCCGCGCCATAACGGATCTGTCCGTTTCCGGAAGAACTCTTGGCAAGGATCTCGCCTGTCGCCATATTGATGATCACAGCAGAAACGGTCGTTGTACCGATATCCACTGCCAGACCGCCCATGATAACATCTTCTTTGCTGTCAAAGATGTCATATACAAACATGTCATTCGGTGTCACGCGAACAACACATTTGACAGAAAACTTGCTCGCACGAAGTACATCCGGAAGCTTACGGAGAACAGCATACGGAACTCTGATCCGGTTAAGGTTCATAAATTTCCGAAGTGCCCTTGTCAGTCTCTCAACATCCGGCATAGTATCATCCAGAGATGGTTCTGCCATCTGAAGTTCCACAACTTCCAAGCTGTTTCTGAACTGAATTCCGGTTTCTTCGATCTGAGATTTTGCTTTTTCAAAAATTGCAATTTCTTCTTTGGAACTTAAATCTGCCACTTTCATTCTGCTCTTGTATGCAGATGCGATATCCGGCACCAGTACCTCCACGTCGGCACTGATCTTGCTCATGCAGGCAAGACGCCAGCCTTTTTCAAATTCCTCATCAGAAATATGAAGTGTCTTCTTGGAGTCCACTTCTCCGCCTTTTAACTGTACCCGACATTTTCCGCAGGCTCCATTTCCGGAACATGGAGCGTCGATTGCCACGTTTGCGCCACGTGCAACTTCGAGTAAATTATCCCCCGCATTGGCAAATGCTTCTACCTTACTGCCATCTTCAAATGCAAATGTCACCTTAAACATGCGGTAACCACCTTTCTCGCCTTGTGAATTTTTGTTTTTCACCTGTGGCACTGGGAGTCAGACCTGGCTGAATTGATAAAAAAAGCCAGAGGCCGCGAAGCCTCCAGCCTTTTTTTGTCTACAGCCGTAAAAAAGTCAGACTGATTAGATTTCCAGATAGGAATCTGCGTACAGGTAGTTGTTCTTAATGATATCGCAGGATTTGATTGTTTCCATCAGACGCAGATCGTTAGGGTTAACGATTGCGGATGTAAGTCCCTGCATCATAGCCATAGCTACCATAGCGGAGTCCATGATCGGACGGATGTGTTTCGGCATACCGTTGGAGTTATTGGAAAGACCACCGGTGCTCTTCATTCCCATATCAGAGATCATTTTGATGAATTCAAGAACTTCCATCTGTTTGTCCTGCATTCCTTTGATAACCAGGAATAACGGGTCAAACCACATGTCGTTCTCAACGTCCATACCATGCTCCATACCTCTCTCCATCAGAGTCTGCATGTACATCATACGTTCGTCATTGTCTTTTGCGATTCCTTCGCCGTTGCAAAGTGCGATAACGATTGCATCGTTAGCTGCTGCAACATCAACGTATCCGATTCTTCCAGCTGCGTCAGCGGAGTTTACGATCGGTTTTCCTTTGGAACGGTTGTATACGGAGATACCAGCTTCGATAGCTGCAACGTTGGAAGTATCCAGTGCCAGCGGAACATTGTCGAAGTTGCCCTGCAAAAGTTCTACAGCCCATTTCATCAGTTCCGGTCCATCGTTCTCAGCTGGTCCGATGTTTACATCAAGATATGTAGCACCTGCGTCAAGCTGCTGTTTTGCTCTCTTGAGGATCGGCTCAGGATCTCTCTCTGTGAATGCTTTATTTACTGCTGGTGCTGTTGTGGAAAGTCTCTCTCCAATTGTAACAAATTTTGCCATACCCTGAATCTCCTTTTCATTTTTATGTTTCAGGGAGGTTCACTCCCTGAACATTATTTTATTTTTATGCGGCAATTATGCCTGCATATCCTTTAAGAATTTTACAAGCTGTACTGCTTCTCTAGGTCCTACGATGATCTCCCATCCCGGAAGTTTAGCTTCAAGGTCGCCCTTGAGGACTGCTACTTTACCAGGGATAACGAGCTTACGGCATTTAACCTTCGGCTCAACTTCTTCTTTGATGTACTCAGAAATGCTGGTGCTGGAGAATTTACCTGCAGCCCAGGATGTCAGTACGGAAAGTCCGCCTGCATCGTTGATAACCAGGTTAAGCGGAACACCGGAACGCTCCAGCTCTCCGGAAACCACGAAGTATGTAAGAGCGAAGTCTACGGTTGTAACAACGAGGGAGTTCTCGTCTGCACCGTTGAGTGGGTAGATACCCGGCTCTACTTTCATCGGCTTCTGCGGGTCTGTGTAAACGTTCTGACGAAGACCGAACAGCGGAAGTGCCTCTGCATATGTCATCTGCTCCATAACGATGATGGAACCATATTTCATTGTAAATACGGAAGCAAGTGCTGCCTGTAAATGATAGTCACCCTTAGCAAGTTTAACCAGGTTTACGATAGACGGATATCCGAATGTTCTATCCTGGTCTTTCAGAGCTGCACGACGAACCTGTACAGTGTTTGCAAAGGTTTCTTTGATGTCAGCGCCTGTTGTGTCAAGAACAAGGTTCTTGTTGCCAAGTTTTTCAAGAGCTGCTACGGTATCATAGAGCTCGTTTAAGTCTTTTCCGGATACTCCGAGAACTACGCCAGCTTCTGTAGCAACTGCGTTCATTGCTTCATAGTTGTCAGCGTTAGCTCCGTTAAGAACCGGTTTGCCATCCTTGCATACTTCAAGAGCAGCTTTAGCGATCTCAGGATCTGTACATCCAAGAACGAGAGTTCTTCCAAGGCCTTTTGCTTTTTCTACAAGTGCTGTGTATTTGGCAGCATCTGCATCTGCGCTGCAGTTTACGTATACAAGTTCTACATGCATTCTCTCACCGATACGGTCATAGTCTACATGTGGGATTGCTGCAAGCTTCGCATCAACTTCTGCATCATCCATGCATGTGCAAAGAGATACAGCGTATCTTGGTTTGCTTACGAATGTTTTTTCATGTCTGAACAGAACAGTCTCTCCTCCGAGAGTGAACTCTGCATCGCCTGTTCCGATCTTGATTGTCTTCATCGGCGGAGCAGTTGCCTCAGACAGGGAAGCCAGTGCTTCGTCAGACATATGTGGACACTGTTCGATCTGCATAGCGCCCTGTGCAACTTTCATAGAGAAAGCCATACATGTCGGACATCCACATTCCTTACAGTTTTTCTTTGGTGTTAATTTAAAAATCTGAATACCATTCAGTGCCATAGCTATTTATTCCTCCTATTATTCCTTAAGCAAGTGCTTTGATCAGTTTGGAAATTGTCTTAACAGATTCCGGATGTCTTAAGATTACGGCATCAGAACCAGCAGCAAGGTCTGCTGCTGCAGTCATAACTTCCATATCGATTCCACGCTCGTCTGCTGATCCCCATTCAGGCATATCAGCTTCAGAAGCTGTAGCTTCTTTTACTGCCCATGTCTCTGCGGATACTGGAGTAATAATAGGCATCTGCAGCATATTGTCGCTCTGACCTAATGCTGCACCTTTGATACGGTCCATAGTAGAAACTACGTACTCATATCCGTAACCAGCTGCTGCACTACCGATGTTCATAACGATCTTCTTCGCATCAACACCAAGCTGTGTAGTAACAACGTTTAACTGTTTTGCAAGGTTGATATCAACGGCTGATTCAGCACCAACGATCTGATTGTAAGCAAGACCTGCTGCTGCACCGATTGCTTTGTAGTTTTCTTCTTTTTCGGAAAGAAGAAGTGCATTTCTTCCCTGAAGAACTTCTGCAACTTTCGGGAGAAGTTCCGCATCCTTCTCTACGTTCTTGCATCCTTCTACAACAAGTGGACAGTCGATAGCGCCAGCCACTTCTTTAACAACCTCGATAAGTTCTTCGATAGATTTGTTTGCTCCGTTCGGGTCTCCACCATCCAGGATCAGAGCAACAAAATCAGCTCCTTCAATAGCTGCTGCTTTCTGAGCGATCTCAGCCATTGTTGTAGCTCCTTCATAATAAGCTTTTACACCTTCTGAAAATTCATCCAGTCCAAGGTCAGAGATCTCTACACCGATTTTGGCTGTGTTCTCTGTTGGTGCATCAAATGTATAGAACGGGAAAGAATTTTCTCCACCGATTGTCACAGTCTTATCTCCGCTTCCGATTGTGACAGCGTTAATCTTTGCATTAAATTTCTGTGGTTTCTGATTAAACGGCATTTCTCATAAGCCTCCTCTTAATTATTAATAACTCAAATAGCAAATAGCATTATACTACATAAAATCGCCAGTTACAAGGGAAGTTGGCTATTTATGTTAAAAAAATATCAAAAATTGTAACGTAATGCATTCCATAAACAATTTAAGATTAATCTCCCAGGGAATGAATGCAAGCATTCATTCCCTTTGCGGAGATTACATCATCGGATCCATTCCAAGTGCCGGATGTCCTTTTTCTGTCAGGAATGCTACCAGTGTTTCTGGATCTTCTGCTACGGTCTCATCACCGATCATGTCTGTGAAGTTTTCGATTCCGTAGAGTTCCTGAGCTGTCTTGTTCAGACGTTCTGCAACGAATTCTTTCAGTTCTTTTGGCATCCATACGATACGTTCGATACCGCCTTCAGCCTTCATGAATTTCTTAGAGGAGATGAAGTGTTTTCCATGTCCCATGAATCCAGGAGTCTGAACACCGCCGCCTGTCATGGAAGCCATTTCTGGGAAGGTCATTCCAAGAGGTGTCATGCCTGCATACTCACGGTTAGCGATAACTACACCATTGGAGAATGGCTCGATACCACAGATACATTCGAAGCATCCACAGGAAGTCATAGGATCCTGCATGATGGAGTACAGTGTAACGTGCTCCAGAGCACCCTGTGAGAATTTCTGAACTGCTTCATCAACGTCTTCGTAAGAACCAAGGTTCTCATCGATCGGACGCTCTTTGGTGATGATCTGGCAAGGTCCGTTAGGATCAAGCTGATGTGTAGCTTTTGCATCCAGCCATGAAACGGCACCGCAAAGACCAAGTCTCTCTGGTGTTACGACACATACGTGGCTTGGAGAGAATGCCTGGCAGAGGATACAGCTGTAGTATACATCTACAGACTCATCTGTCAGAGTGTCAAGACGCTCATCACGTTTGTCGAAGGTCGGGATAGCAACCTCATGACGGATTCTTGTACATTCTGCCGGATCTGTATAGATAACAACTTCACATTTGTCAACAACTGCGTCGAATTCGTTCTTGACAGAAGCGTAAAGAACTTCACCGATATGTTTGATCTTGAAGCCTGCGTTGAATGCTTCGATGCTGATACGGATACGCTGCATATCACGCTGTCCTGTGTGGTATACACCCTCGATACAGTTGATGTAGTTGTGGAATTTACGCTCGATAACCGGTTCGAAGTCTGCCTGCATGTTCTTGCCTGCAACTTTAACAACATATGCGATGCTGTTCTTGCTTCCAAGTTCCATGTCGTCTACTTCCGGTCCAACTACTGTGATCTTGTGATCTTCGATCTCAGAAGCGTCACAGGTCTGTACAAGCTCTGCACAGTCAACACGGGAACCATCGAATTCAACCTGCATGTCTTTACGACGGATGATCTCACCTTCGAATGCGGATGCGAAAGCAACCGGGATATCGATGTTTGTGATCTTGATCTTGATGTCACGTGCTTCCAGGGATGTAGCATTGAATTTGCTTACATCTTCCTGAACGATAAGGCTCTTCGGTACGCGGAAGATATTCTCTGTCTCGTTTGTAACTACCGGGAATCCAAGTGCGATAGCACCTGCACCACAAGCTACGATCACGTCATCCAGAGGTTTGAATGCGTTTACGAATGCCGGTACACGGTCCATTGTGTATTTCATCAGTGTGCCTGCATCTCCAGGTTTTACGTTACCGAAGATCAGAGCTGCACGAAGTGCTACAGATACTACATGGATAACTGCTGTAACGTCTTTGCCAAGCGGGATAACACGAACGTTTGCGCCTGTCTTCATTCCAGCTTCTGCAACCTGGTCGATGATTCCGCCAACCAGTGTTACGAGGATACCCTGTGCCTGATAGCTCTTAACAAGAGCAACACCTTCTTCTGTTGTAGGAGCAGCTCCGAGGATTACTGCTACACCAGGGATATCGCCTGTTACAAGCGGTACACCAAGTTCACGGATCACTGCATCTGCAAGATGTCCGTAGCATGGTTCTTCGTATGGTGTTGCACCATCAATGTATTTCAGAACTTCGATGAACTCTGCGCAGAGTGCTGTAGCAACACCTGACATGAATGCATCGTTTAATCTTTTTTCTCTTGTCATAAGTGTTTTAACAACACCAAGAGCTTCTTTTAATTCTTTTAATGTTGTAACTTTTGTTCCTGTTACAGCATAATAACATGGAAGGCTGTAAGCGGTGTTCGGGAAGCTGACAGCTTTGTCTTCGCCGTACTGAGCGATTGCTCCGTCGATAGCGCCCTCTGTTAAACCATATACAGCATCATTTCCGCCGAATACTCTATCAAATAAAGTCACGTTAATACCTCCTGTTTTTAAAGACTTGAGTTCTGGTCAATCTTTTCTTTTATTTTTGTTATTTCAGCCGTTACAGTCTGGCTGAAATCGTAAGGGGATTTTCCCTGACGGTCAGCGTCTATAACTTCTGTGTTGTAGTGGATCATTCCAAGAAGATCTTCTGCCGGGATCCTGGAACGGATGAATGCTTCATCGTCCTCGTTCCTTACTTTATTTGCCACAACTTTGACCTGTGCGACACCGAGATCTTTGGCAAGTCGTTTTACATTTTTGTAGGTCTGCACACTTCTTGCCCCTGGTTCAATCACTACAATAAATTCATCCATGCTTTCCGTGGTGCCCCGGCCCAGATGCTCCAGACCGGCTTCCATATCAAGGATCACCACATCGTCCCTGTGAATCACAAGATTATTAATGATCCGTTTCAACATGACATGCTCCGGACAGACACAGCCGCCCCCACCTGTTTCCACGGTACCAAGGACAAGCAGTTTCACGCCATTGCAGGTCTTGCCGTAGGTATCCGGGATATCGTCTACCTTCGGGTTCAGTTTATAAAACTGATTCTGACTGTTGGCTCCGGTACGCTCCTCCACCAGCTTACGCATTCTGGAGATCGGTACGATGGAATCCAGTGTTTCCTCGTCAAATCCAAGTGCCAGACCTAGATTTGCATCCGGGTCTACATCTGCCGCAAGGACCTTCTTTCCTTCGTCTGCGTATAATCTGGCAAGTGTTGCCGCAAAAGTTGTCTTTCCTACTCCGCCTTTACCGGTTACTGCTATTTTCATAAGTTAATCGCGCCTTTCCTGCTATCAGATGCCGAGAGCTGCTCTCTTCTCTTCGATTCTCTCGATCATCAGATCGCCTAATTTGTCAATGTCTTTTTCTACTGTGTAAGCAGCTTCTACCCAGTCACGAACACCTTCGGTAAGAAGTCCTGCCACCTGATCAGATCCGGATACATATGGATCTACGCCAAGGAAGGTATCAAGACCTGTTGCTACTACGTAGTTTCCGATGGAAACAGCTTTCTCAGACATCCACTCAGGAGCACATCCTACTACTGGAAGCTGGGAAATGTTAAGTCCGGAATCCTTTGCAAGTTCAGATGCGAGGATCAGCATACGGCTGATATCTACACAGGATCCCATGTGTAATACTGGCGGGATGTCCGCAAGCTCACAGACACGTTTCAGTCCTGCACCGCAGAGGTCTTTGGCTGCTTTGTCCATAAGGCCGGCTTTTGCTGCTGCCTGTGCTGAACATCCGGAAGCGATGATAACGATATCGTTTGCAAGCAGTTTCTTCATCAGCTCGATATGAGCGGAGTCAGGTCTGATCTTCGGGTTGTTACATCCAACCATTGCAACTGCACCACGGATAACACCAGATGTGATGCACTCAAGGAGAGGTTTGGTTGTTCCTGTCTCATCTACCTGAGAGTTTGTTACACCGTCAAGTGTCTTAACGATTGCTTCAACAGAGTATCCAACAGTTGCTTTCTGTTTCATATCCGGGATATATACGAGATCCGGTTTTCTGTTCTTGAAGTTCTCACATGCCAGTTTAACGATCTGACGTGCTTTTTCTCCTGCTGCGCCTGCGCTGAATTCGATGAATTCGGAATCTGGCATCTGACAGATCGGAGAAGTTGTGATGAATTTAGTATGGAAACATTTGCTCAGAGGTCCTAATGCCGGGAAGATACACTGAACGTCAACAACGATCGCTTCACATGCACCGGTCAGAACAACGTTTTCCTGCTGTAAGAAGTTACCAGCCATCGGGATACCACGACGCATAGCTACTTCGTTTGATGTACAACATACACCGGAAATAGTGATGCCTTTTGCACCCATGGATTTTGCGTAGTCGATCATTTCTTTGCTGTCTGCAACTTCACAGATCATCTCAGAAAGACTCGGATCATGTCCGTGTACTACGATGTTTACGTTTTCTGCGTTCATAACGCCAAGGTTTGCTTCTGTTTCGATCGGCTTCGGAGTTCCGAACAGTACGTCAGAGAACTCTGTTCCACACATGGAACCGCCCCATCCATCAGAAAGTCCGTTACGAAGTGCCTGACGGATCAGTGCCTCCGGTTTGCAGGTGTTACCCATATGGGTCATATGTAATGCACAGGAAACCTCACGGTCGATTGCTCTTGGCTCGATTCCTGCTTCGTGCCACAGATCCTGTGTATGCTGAGGTGCTCTCTTAAGCCATCTGGAAATGCCTCTGATCTTTCCGTATTCTTCCTGAGCCAGGTCAGACATCTCATGAGCAAGATCGTAGATGTCTTTGCCCTCTGTCTCAACGCCCCATTCTTTTGCGATACGGATCAGTTTCTCAGGATCTTTTACCTGATAGTCGCCGCCTTCTTTTGCATGTCCGAGGGTGATACAGATCTCACGTCCATGATCGGAATGTGTAGCTGCTCCGCCTGCTGTGAAGCGAAGGAAGTTTCTTCCTACGATACCGTGTGCATCGCATCCGCAGATTCCTCTCGGAGCCTTTGGAGTAATACGACATGGTCCCATGGAACAGATACGGCAGCAGATACCCTGCTCACCGAACTTACAGTGTGGAGTCTGGTTTTTTACACGGAACTGCCAAGCGTCTGCGCCTACCTTTGCGCCAGTTTCCAACAGTCGGTTGGTAGCAGCTTCAAATTCTTCCACTGTAGTTAATTTGAATTCACTCATTATAGACCTCCTTTTATTATACATGATGAGTCATGTATTTTTACCTTTCTATAAAGTTTTATATAATAACCCTCCAGACAGAACCCATCCCCGCCCATGGGTTATTTTCCTGTAAAAAATCTGCTGAATCCTGTATTGTTCAGCATCTGTTATAAATTCTCCTGCTGTGATCGCAGGAAAATCATGATTATAAACTTAACTTGCCGGCAATTTCCCTTAATGCCTTCTTGACCGGATTGTCCTCCGGAAGACTGGCTGTAGGTTTGCCATCACAGTCATATTCATAAACAGTTTCATCCTGCGGTACTACACCGAGAAGATGAAGTCCCTGATTGGCGATCTCTTCTTTGATCCCGTCATTCAGTTCTCCCTTCGGTGCACGGTTGACGATCAGTCCTACCGTGTCCGGTTTCATTCCGCATTCATCGATCAGTTTCGCGATCCTTCCAACAGCCTGGATTCCTCTTCGGGAGCAGTCGCTCACCAGGATCGCAGTCTGCATGGACGGAAGAACGCCTCTGCTGATATGCTCCATACCTGCTTCGTTATCTACTACGATATATGGATAATGATTCTGATACTTGGCAAGCTGAGCCTGAAGCAGGCCGTTTACATAACAGTAGCAGCCCTTTCCCTGTGTTCTGCCCATTACGAGCAGATCAAAATCATCTTCCTCAACCAGTGCATCCTCAAATCTGAGTTCAGCATAATCTGCCTTGGACATTCCTTTCGGAATCGGGTTTTCCTTTGCGATCTCTGCCTGTGCGATCTCCTCACGTACATCACCGAGAGTTGTGTCAACCTTTACTCCCAGGACTTCGTTCAGGTTGGAATTCGCATCTGCATCAACTGCAAGGATCGGTCCTTTGTTCTGTTCGCAGAGATACTGGATCAGCATTCCACATAAAGTAGTTTTACCTACGCCGCCTTTACCGGCGACAGCAATCACATGTGCCATAACTTAAAGAGTGCCTCCTACTCTATTTTCATATTAGTGTACGCATGCCAGATGCATTGATGATCTCGCTTACGTCTTTCCATTTATTCAGCGCATACAGGTGGATACCTTCTACGCCAAGAGCACGGTATTTGTCAATCTGCCTGATCGTGTACTCAATACCGGCTTTCTTGAAATCTTCTTTCTTCTGTTCAAGGTTATCGTCGAATGGTGCTTTATCGAACGGATTCGGGAAGATCCAGTATTTAGAGATAAGTCTGGAAAGTTCTCGATCCATAACACAGCCATTACGTGAAAGAGCCATGCTGATCGTAGCTGCCTGATCCAGGATCGGCATGATCCCTACATCGATCGGCATCGTGACACCGGCCTTGCGGATCTTGTCCTGCCAGCGTGCGAACTGCTCCATATCCCAGCAGAGCTGCGTCATGATATAATCAGCACCATTGTCCTGTTTCATCTTAAGGACGGAAACATCTGCATCCAGGCTGCGGCATGCGATATGCCCTTCCGGCGAACCTGCTACTGCAATTTCAAACTTGTCTCCAAATTCCCGGCGGATAAACTTGACAAGATCTGTCGCATAGTTAAAATCTCCGCCCGTGGAGTGTTCTCCTCTCGGGAAATCCCCACGAAGAGCAAGGATGTGATCAACGCCCTCTCTCAGGTATGTCTCAAGCTGGTCCCTGATTCCTTCTTTGGTGTTCTTGATAACCGTAAAATGAGTTACCGGAACAGTACCGGCTTTCTTTACCATCTGACATACTTCTCTGTTCGCTCCTACATTGCCGCCTCCGGCTCCGTATGTAACAGAGATATATTCTGGTTCAAACTGACAAAGATGCTCGATCGTTCCCGGAAGATTCTCCATACCCTTGTCGGTCTTGGGCGGGAACAATTCAAAAGAAAGGAGTTGTCTTTCCTTCATCAGCTCAGTCAATTTTACTGATGCCATAGCTGCACCTCCTTATATTAAACTAATGCTTGTAAGTCCCGGACGATCAGTCATCGCAGCAAAGCTTTACAATGCTGTTTGCCAGGTCTACCATAAGGATATGTCCCTCTACGACACGCTCATCTCCCATAATGTCTCTGAGCACCAGTTTATTTCCATCTACATCAATTCTGGATACATTCTTAAAGATAACAGAATTATCGCTTTCTTTGTATACAGTTGCAAGACACATAACTCTCACCTCCGCCATTCTGTTGTGTCATATTATTGTGTCATATTAAAAGTCAATATTACCGTTCACTGTAACAGATCCTATTTCATTTCTTCCTTAACAAGTGTAAGTGCAAGTCCCAGGCGCATGTTGCCCTTCTGGAAATCTGCAACTGCTTCCTTGATCGTCTTGGCTGAACTTGCAAGCCCCATCTTCTCCAGGTTGTCGGCCATCTGGTCGAGTTCTGCTGCGTGATGCTCATTGTGCTGCAGCATGTAAGTCAGAAGTGCTACTGTCTCTTTCTTGCAGTCCCCGCCCTCACAGGATCCACAGTGTTCCTGGCTGGAACAGCTGCTGTCGTGTGTATGTGCATGTTCTCCGTCTCCGTGAGAATGAGAATGTGTATGGGTCACACCGTCCGCATGTGTATGTTCATGTGTGTGTCCCTCTGTATGTTCATGTCCGTGCTGGACAAGGTTTCCGTTTTCATCTTTTATTAAGTGCATTGTCTACTCCTTTCTGCACAAATCCCTGTCAGTCTGTCTTAAACGTGACAAACTTCTGACAAGAATTTATCAATTAAATTCATTATACATCTTTTGTTATAGTTAATCAAGGCTATATTGAGAAAAAACGCACAAAAATCATTCCTGTTTCTATTTCTTTTTTTGCATTTTTCGCATCTGCTGATTATTTTTCTCGTTATATAAATAACGCTATCGTTTTAATATTAACAATCTTTATTTTCACCTTTTTTCCATGCCTATGTAAATTCATGTATTAAATATTTAACATATTTGATGTTCTTCTTTCACATTTTTATGTTATAATATATAAAAATTTTTAAATTGATAAGCAAGGAGGAAGCATTTTGACTACTTCTGTATTCTTAAATAATGACAGAACCATGCCGCTTCTGGGGCTGGGTCTATATAAAGCCACCGCTGACGACGTGCGAGGGGAGAACGGCCTTCGCAACTTCGAGTGCCCTCCCCTCGCATAAGGTTTTGCAGTTTCCAAACTGCGGGAATCGGGGCAGTACCCTAGAAAAGTGGTTTAAGGGCCGGATACAGTTTCTTAAACTTCTGATACTTTTCTTCGTACTTCGCCACAAGTTCTTCCTCCGGCTCAACGGTGTCAACGACGTGAGCCATCTTCTTTCCGATGGTCTCAACATCCGGATAAGCCCCACATCCTACAGCAGCCAACATGGCGCCACCCATGGACGGTCCTTCTTCTACGTCGAGAACATCAACTTTGAGGTTCATCACATTTGCAATAATCTTTTTCCAGAGCGGGCTCTTTGCGCCGCCGCCGCAGATCTTGGTTCGTTCGATCTTGATACCAAGTTTTCTTGCAACTTCGAGGGAATCGCGAAGTCCGAAGGCTACGCCTTCGAGAACAGCCTGTGTCATATCTGCTCTTGTAGTGTCCATGGACATTCCGAAGAATACACCTCTTGCGTCAGGATTGTTATGTGGTGATCTTTCTCCCATCAGGTATGGAAGGAAGAATACATTGTTTTCGCCGAGTTTCTGGATCGGTGCCTGCTCTGCTGCGAAATCCTTGGTCTGAAGGATTTCCTCTGCCCACCATTTGTTACAGGATGCTGCGCTCAGCATGCAGCCCATCAGGTGATAGCTTCCGTCTGCATGGCAGAAGGAATGCAGTGCATTGTTTTCGTCAACGCCGAAGTTTTTGCTGGAGATGAAGATGGTTCCGGAAGTTCCAAGGGAGATGTTGCACTGTCCATCACCAACAGTTCCTGTTCCGACTGCTGCTGCCGCATTGTCGCCTGCTCCTGCTACGACTTTGACGTCTGCAGAGAATCCGAGTTCTTTTGCAACTTCTGGTTTCAGTGTTCCGACAACTTCCCAGCTTTCGTACAGTTTCGGAAGTTGTTCTTCCTTAACGTCGCAGATCTCCATCATTTCTTTGGACCAGCAGCGGTTCTTTACGTCAAGAAGCAGCATACCGGATGCATCAGAAACATCTGTGCAGAAAGATCCGGAAAGTCTGTATGCAAGGTAGTCTTTTGGAAGCATGATCTTTGCGATCTTTGCAAATTTCTCCGGCTCGTTTTTCTTCATCCACAGGATCTTTGGTGCTGTGAAGCCTGCAAAAGCGATGTTTGCTGTGTACTGTGATAATTTATCTTTGCCGATCTCATTGTTGAGATATTCTGTTTCTTTCTGGGAACGTCCATCATTCCAGAGGATTGCCGGGCGGATGACATTGTCATTTTCATCCAGTGTTACCAGTCCGTGCATCTGTCCGCCGAAGCCGATTCCGGCTACCTGGGAGCGGTCGATTCCTTCGGTCAGTTCTTTCATTCCCTCAACACTCTGGGTAAACCAGTCTTCCGGATTCTGTTCTGACCAGCCCGGATGCGGGAAAAACAGTGGATATTCTTTTGATACGATATTACAGATCTTGCCTGATTCTTCCATCAGAAGAAGTTTTACGGCAGAAGTTCCTAAATCCACACCAATATAGTACATATTTCCTCCTAACTGTGCATTTTGCATACATACCCCGCAGATGCACATTCTGTCTGTTATTGATATTTTTTACTGATATTTTGCTCTTTACCACGACATCCCAGGAAAACTCCCGGGATGTCTGTATTGATTTTATTTTATTTTTTTCAAAATCAGAAGATTATCCCCACGGATTTTCTGTTGGGTATCTTACTCCTGCTGGCTGGTTGTAACCGATCTTCTTTACATCCAGTCCAAGGAATTTCACTACTTCGAAGAACTGTTTTCCGTAATGTCCGAACATAACTGCTCCGTGATGCGGATAGTTGCCTTCGATCAGTACGTGACGGTAGAATCTTCCCATTTCGTTGATAGCGAAGATACCGATACCACCGAAGGATCTTGTCGGTACATCAAGAACTTCACCTTCTGCAACGTATGCTACCAGTTCACCTTCTGAGTTGCACTGCAGACGATAGAATGTGATGTCAGAAGCAGCAATGTCACCTTCAAGAGTTCCTCTTGTAAAGTCTGGCTCAGATCCTGCTGGCTCAAGAAGTCTGTGCTGGATGAGCTGATATTTAACGGCTCTGGATTCGCACATCTTGCATTCCGGAGTATTTCCACAATGGAATCCCATGAATGTATCTGTAAGTTTGTAATCATATTTTCCTTTGATATCTTCGTCATAGATATACTGCGGAACAGAGTTGTTGATGTCAAGCAGTGTAACTGCGTCGTTGGAGATGCAGAGTCCGATGTACTCGCTGAGTGCTCCGTAGATATCAACTTCGCAGGATACCGGGATTCCTCTGGAACCAAGACGGCTGTTTACATAGCAAGGCTCAAATCCGAACTGTGACGGGAATGCCGGCCAGCATTTGTCAGCAAATGCAACGTATTTTCTTGCTCCTTTGTGAGCTTCTGCCCAGTCAAGAAGAGTAAGCTCGAACTGTGCCATTCTTGCATTGAGGTCTTCGTAGTATTTGCCTTCGCCCATTTCTTTTGCCATATCTGCGCAAACTTCCGGGATACGAGGATCGTTTTCATGCTCTTTGAAAGCAACGAGAAGGTCAAGTTCGGAGTTTTCTTCGATCTCAACACCCAGTTCATAGAGACCTTTGATCGGTGCGTTACAAGCGAAGAAATCCTGCGGACGTGGTCCGAATGTAATGATCTTGAGGTTACGAACACCGATAACGGCACGTGCAACCGGTACGAAATCACCGATCATCTTGGCGATGTCATCAGCTGTTCCAACTGGATATTCCGGAATGTATGCTTCAAGATGACGCATCTTTAAGTTGTAGGAGCAGTTCAGCATACCACAGTAAGCATCACCTCTGCCGTTGATCATGTCGCCGTCGCCTTCCGCTGCTGCAACGTACATGCACGGTCCGTCGAATCTTTCTGCGATCAGTGTCTCCGGTGTTTCCGGTCCGAAGTTTCCAAGGAAAACAACCAGGGCGTTACACTCTGCTTTGTTTACATCTTCGAGTGCTTTTTCCATGTCTTTCTCGTTCTCAACAGTTACTGGACATTCGTAAAGTTCTCCTGTGTAGGCTGCTTTGATAGCTGCGCGTCTCTTCTCAGAGAGCTGGATCGGGAAACAGTCACGGCTTACTGCGATGATTCCAAGTTTTACTACTGGGATATTGTTCATGATAAAAATTCCTCCATATTATATAAGTTTGTATTTACAGTTATTTGCTTTTCAGTATAAAAAATCAGTCGATTCCGACATTCTCACCTTTGAGTCCGTTAAACGCACCTTCGATAGCTGCTTCTTCGTGTGCGATCAGCCATTTATTCTTAGCTGTAAGAAGCTTGTCCTCGCCTTCAGCGGCTGTGTCAAAAGTCAGCTCCGTGTTTGTTCCTTTTGGTAAAACAACAACGCACTGGAAACCTGCTTCGTTTACATGGCATGGTGCATAGTGAAGAGTTGTTGCATATACTTCGATTCCGGTTCCTGCCGGAACAAGGAATGCTTCTACTTTGGATGTGTCATATGTAAAATCTTTTTCGATATCCTGCTGATGTCCGATCAGAAGGACAAGATCTGTAACCGCTACGTTGATCTCGGAATTGCGGTGATATTCCAGTCCGTTTAATTTCTTATTATGACCATTGCAGTATCCGATCTCGATCGGCAGTCCACCGTATCCTTTGTTCTGAAGTTCCTTCGCTACCGGCAATGCCTCCATCTCTTCTACGGATGGCACATAGATCACGTCCTCCGGTACCGGTGTGTGTTTCATTTCCTTCAGGAGTTCTGTAAAGTCATACCCCTCCAGTACTTTACCATATCTGCGAAATGCGTCATCTGCTACATTCTGAATCTTCACCTGAAGTTACCTCCTTTATATTTTTCATGTTGGAGATATCATATCATGAGGTGTGTTTTATTTCGCCAGATTTTTTGTCCTCTTTAGTGCACTTTTTTGACCTTTTAGTTTTTTGTTTTGTACAAACATTTATAACTATTAAGAAAAAAACAGGCGTTTCTGATCCGCCTGTTTTTGCATTTTTATTCTTTATTTTTCTCGTCCAAGTTCGCTTGGCAGAATGCTGTATCGTTTCTGGAATTCCCGCGTAAAAGCGCGGCTGCTGCTAAATCCGTTGTCCAGGGCGATCTGGCTGATCGTCTTGTCTGTGTTCAGTAATTCCCTGTATGCATAGGTCATTCGGATGTCCTGTAAGTACGTCTTAAAATTGACATTTGCATATTTCTGGAACATTCTGGATAAATATGCATCGGAGTAACCGAACATGTTCGCTACTTCGGTCAGTTTGAGTTCTTCCTGATAATGCTCTCTCATATAGGAAGTAATTCTCGCAAGAGCATCCAGGCGGCGGCTGTGGCGTACTTCCTGCTCGCCCGCCTCGTCCAACCGGTAGTGATTGACCAGAAAATAAAGCACATCATAATAGAAGGAACGGATCTTGAATTCATATCCAACTCCACGTTTCCCGTATAATTTATACATTTCACGCACCAGTCTCCAGAGTGTCGCATCCATCTCCGGAACACTTCCCGCAAAGCGTACAAATCGGTGTGCGGTAAAATAGTCCTCAAACTGCTTCAGCGGAATCTGAAGTACTGCCGTATGATTCTCTTCCGGCGAATCGATCGAATGCACTTCATTGGAATTGATAATCATCAGCTCCCCCGCCTTGAGCGGATGTTTCTCATCATTCAGATAAAAAGTCAGCGAACCTTCCATCACCGCAAAGATCTCCACAGACGTATGCCAGTGTTTCTCCCTCACATAATTTCCCTGACTTCCCTCAAACAGAAAAAATTTAAACGGCAGTCCCTCATCCGGGATCACCAGTTCATGCTGGAATTCCATGCTATACCCCTCTTCTCCAATAATAAATCAGTTTTCTTTCTTTTGTTTTACAAGACAACGCTTCTTATAAAAAGCTACACCATAGCAATAAATATGGTCATATTCATCTTCATACTCTTTTGCATACATACGCCTGTCAATTTGGCGCAGGGCTGCTTCACAGTCGCCCTCCATAGCAGACAATGTTCTGGAATATTTTGCCTCAAAAATCGCCACCTGTCCATTTACAGAGTCATACACAACAATATCGCTGCGTCCCTCTCCATGTTCTTTGTTTGACTCTACAACATATCCTGCTCCTGTAAAAATCCCTGCAAGAAAAGCATGATAAAAATCTTCCCTGTAATCATGATAGCTGATGGTTTTTCGCAAAAGTTTGCTCATTTCCTGTGTAAGGATCTCGCTCTGACCACTCCATGCAGCATCGAACAAAGCCTTTCGATTCCATGTTTTGACACTCTCAGAAAACCATTTCACAACGGTAGTCTCAAAAATTTCTCTGATCTCAGCATTTGGAATTTTTAACGCTGACATATTGTCTGGCAACGGATCTGTTATTTCATTTTCTCTTGCCTGCGTCAGATAGCCTGTCAGATAAAGAATGCTCCAGAGATTTTCTTCTGAAGAATGCAGATAATCGTAAGTGAGATTTTCATCTATACGTTGTATGATATAACCTCCTGAAAGTAAGGCTTCCATTTTCTTTGTAATGTTACTTCCTGCGTAATCAATAAAAGAACGGATGATCTCATTATCACTGGTATTCTTCCAGTAACTTGCCGGTCTTGCCTTCGGATTCCGCTGGATATCACGAATATAATTCATCACATCCCAGGGGCAGTAAACATCAACCTCTCCAAAATGATACCCATCATACCATTTCTTCATCTCGTCTCCAAATTCCTCGACATCTGCTTCGCTCAGGATCTTATCTACATCTTTTTGTGTAAAACCAAAATATTCATTTAAGTTTGAATCGCTTATTGTATCGGAAACAAGATTATTGGTTCCTGTAAAAATACTCTCTTTCGCAATCTGCAGGCAGCCTGTGACTACTGCAAAGCAAAGCCCCGGATTGTCCTTTAACGCAGTGCTCATCATCACTTTAAGGATTTCAAGCATCTGTGGATAATATTGATGGCTGCTGGCTTTTGCAATCGGGACATCGTATTCATCGATCAAAAGGATTACATTTTTCTGATAATGTTGCTGCATCAGCTTTATCAGCAACGACAGGCTCTTTTTGATATCTGTAACAGTTGCTTCTTCTGTAATAATGCGCTGCATGATTTCTTTATCATATGGACTTATCCGGGAACTTTCCATTAAATACAGGTGCTCTTTGTAAAGTTCTGTGATCGTTGAAGAAAGCATACCATAAACACTGGAAAAATCTAATCCGTCAACATCCTTGAAGGTCACAAACAGCGTTGGAAACTGGTTCATCCACTCACTGCACACGTCTCTTTGTTCCGCAATTTCCAGCCCCTTGAACAACTCTGTACTTTCTTTTCGAATATCAAAAAAATTCGCCAGCATGCTCATACCAAGAGTCTTCCCAAAACGCCTTGGTCTGGTGATCAGAGTAACTTCTGTGGATTTTTCTTCTAATAATTCTGCGATCAGTCCACTTTTATCAACGTAGTAATATCCATTCTTCCGGATTTTCTCAAAATCTGAAATACCAACCGGAATGCCTAATCTCGCCATGTCTGCCACTCCTTTCCCAACTGATGTCTATATCATAACATGAAGGCATTCCTTTTACAAGCAAGTGAAAATCCATCTGATTTTTTATCATCATAAAAAACACCGTCTTCCTGATAAGCTGAATATATCAGAAAAACAGTGTTCATAATAGCTTCCTGCATCGGAAAATACATCTGGCATTCCCTCCGATGCCTGGTGATTAGATACCGGGTAATTATTCAAGAAAAAAGCTTTCTATACATGATATATGCTTTTATCTTATCGCATCCTTCATGGACTTCACATACTCTTTGATATACGGTACGCAGTCGGCTCCGTGGGTTTCACAGAGTTTGACAATGGCAGAACCCACGATGACGCCGTCGGCCTGGGAGACCATTTTCTTGGCCTGCTCTGGGTTGGAGATTCCGAAGCCTACGGCACATGGGATGTCTTTCTGGGCTTTGACGAGTTCCACCATGGCTCCGATGTCTGTGGTGATCTGGCTTCGCATGCCGGTAACTCCGAGGGAGGATACGCAGTAGACAAATCCTTCTGCCTCTTTTGCGATCATGGAGATTCTCTCGTGGGAGGTCGGTGCGATCAGAGAGATCAGATCCAGACCATACTTCTCTGCAACGGATGCGAACTCTTCTTTTTCTTCAAATGGGACATCCGGAAGGATCATTCCGTCCATTCCAACCTCTGCTGCTCTCTTGCAGAAACGCTCAATCCCATAGGAAAAAACAACGTTCGCATAGGTCATAAATACCATTGGGATAGAACTGTTTTTGCGGATCTTTTCTACCATATCAAAAACTTTATCTGTGGTAACTCCACCGGATAAAGCACGCAGGTTTGCGCCCTGGATGACAGGGCCTTCTGCGGTCGGATCAGAAAATGGAATACCAAGTTCGATCAGATCTGCACCTGCTTCTTCCATGGCATATACGATTTTTTCGGTAACATCAAGGGACGGATCCCCGCAGGTAACAAACGGGATAAATGCTTTTCCCTTTGCAAATGCTTCTGTAATTCTCTTATTCATGGATATCCTCCCCTCTGTAACGTGCGATCGCTGCACAGTCCTTGTCTCCTCGTCCGGAAATAGTGATAACTACGATCTGGTCTTTACGCATCTGTGGCACGATCTTTCTCGCGTAAGCCACGGCATGAGCACTCTCGATCGCCGGAATGATGCCTTCTGTTCTTGACAGATATTCGAATGCATCTACCGCTTCATCGTCTGTTACCGGCACATATTCCGCACGTCCGATGTCATAAAGATGTGCATGTTCCGGTCCGACACCAGGGTAATCTAATCCCGCTGAAATGGAATAAACCGGTGCGATCTGACCATACTCATCCTGGCAGAAATAGGACTTCATGCCATGGAAAATACCAAGTTTTCCGGTTGCGATCGTCGCTGCCGTCTCTGCAGTATTGACACCGCGTCCTGCTGCCTCACAGCCGATCAGGCGGACTCCTTCATCCTCAATAAAGTTATAGAAAGTTCCGATTGCATTGGAACCGCCGCCCACACAGGCAAGCACAGCATCTGGAAGTTTGCCTTCTTTTTCGAGAATCTGCTCTTTGATCTCCTTGGAAATGACTGCCTGGAAATCACGGACGATCGTCGGGAACGGGTGCGGTCCCATGACAGATCCGAGGACATAATGTGTATCGGAAATACGGTTTGTCCACTCTCTCATTGTCTCGGAAACGGCATCTTTCAGGGTTGCAGTTCCTGATGTAACGGCATGTACTTTAGCTCCCAGAAGACGCATTCTGTATACGTTCAGTGCCTGACGTTCTGTATCTTCCTTACCCATGAATACTTCACATTCCATACCCATAAGAGCTGCTGCTGTTGCGGTTGCAACACCGTGCTGTCCGGCTCCTGTCTCTGCGATGACACGTGTTTTTCCCATCTTTTTGGCAAGTAAAACCTGTCCCAGAACGTTGTTGATCTTGTGTGCTCCTGTATGGTTCAGGTCCTCACGTTTCAGATAAACTTTGGCTCCGCCGAGGTCTTCTGTCATATGTGCTGCATAGTACAGACGTGACGGACGGCCTGCATAATTGTTCAGCAGATCGGTCAGTTCACGGTTGAATTCCGGGTCATCTTTGTAACGGTTATAGGCCTCTTCCAGTTCCAGCACTGCATTCATCAGTGTCTCCGGGATGTACTGCCCTCCATGTATTCCAAATCTTCCTTTTGACATTTGTATCCTCCTCTATATTCTTCCAAACACCTTGTTTCTTTATATAATTACTTTGTTTCTTTCATTTTCCTGACGCTATCCACAACCTGCCGGATCTTCGTCGGATCTTTCCACTTTTCTGTCTCCACACTGCTGCTTAGATCCACCGCATATGGATGGATTTCCCGGATCGCCTGTTCCAGATTGGCGGCTCCGATGCCTCCTGCGAGAAAAAACGGTCTCTGGATCTCCGGGATCAAAGACCAGTCAAAAGTCTTTCCGGTTCCTCCGCCGCCCTGATCCAGCAGGATGTAATCTGCCGGGCTTTGCAATGCTTTCTCGATATCTTCAGCTGTTTTTATGGAAAACGCTTTGATGATCGGCTTGTCTGTGTATGTTTTTAATTCTCTGATATAGGACTCATTTTCCTGTCCGTGAAGCTGTGCAAGTGCAAGCGTTCCGTCATCCAGAAGTGATCTTACCAGCTCCATCGGTGCATCGACAAACACTCCAACTGGCTGGATCTCCTGGATCAGATCTTTCACCAGATCTCTCACTTCATCTGCCGTTACACTCCGGAAACTTTTGGGAAATTCTATGATAAATCCACAGTAATCCGGCTTCGCCTCATTGACGGCGAGGATGTCTTCTCTACGCCTGAGCCCACATATTTTTATCTTAGTTTTGCTATGATCCTGAGCTGTCATTTCCTGCATCTCTCTGTTTCTCAATCCTCAGTCAACGGTGCTCCATTCAGTTCTTCGAGTGCTGCTTTTTTGTCCGGACTTCGCATCAGGGTTTCTCCGATCAGCACAGCCTCGATCTGGTTATCATGCAGACGCTTGATGTCCTCCGATGTGCGGATGCCGCTCTCGGAAACAAAGATCACATTCTCCGGTGCAAGTTTGCGAAGGTTGATGCTGTTCGCCATATCCACCTCGAAGGTTCTGAGGTCACGGTTGTTGACTCCGATGATCCTTGCTCCGCTCTTTAAAGCTCTCGCAACTTCCTCTGCATCGTGTGCTTCCACCAGGGCATCCATTCCCAGATCTTCTGCCATTTCGCGGTATTCCCGAAGCTGTTTATCGTCAAGTAATGCACAGATCAGGAGCACTGCGGCTGCACCATAAGCTGCCGCCTGCAGGATCATGTAGTCGTCAATGACGAAATCTTTTCGCAGTACCGGGATATCAACTTCTGATGCAATCTCCCATAAATACTGGTCAGAACCCTGGAAATAAAACGGTTCCGTCAGGCAGGAAATCGCGGATACACCGGCTGCTTTATACTCTTTTGCGATGTCCAGATACGGAAAATCCGGTGCGATCAGCCCCTTGGACGGGGATGCTTTTTTGACTTCACAGATATAGGACATTCCCGGTTTTTTTAGTGCCTGATAAAAACTATGCGGCGTTTTTGCTGTCTCAGACTGGATCAGCGGATTGAGAAGCATCTGCACTTTTTTCTGCTGGATCTCACGGATCAGATCCTCTCTCGGCATCTCTTTTTTGTCTTTTTCGATGCGCTCTCTCGTCTTCTCAGCGATCTCATTTAATATGTTCATAGTAAAAAATTTCCTTTTCTAATCGGTCATTCAAGCGTTAGATTCCTGAATGAATTCCTCTAATTTCTTCAGTGCTGCACCGCTGTCGATCAGTTCTTCTGCCATGCGTACACCTGCTTCCATGGTTTCTGCTTTGCCTGCGATATAGAGTGCAGCTCCGGCGTTGAGGCATACTGCCTGACGCTTCGGTCCCTTCTCTTCGCCTTTCAGGATTGCTTTCGTGATCTCTGCATTTTCTGCCGGAGTTCCGCCAACCAGATCATCTTTGGAGCATCTTGTATAACCGAACTGCTCCGGTGTGATCTCGTAAGACTGGAACCATCCGTCCTTGATCTCGCAGACAGAAGTCGGTGCGCTCATCGAGATCTCATCCAGTTTGTCCTGTCCAAAAACTACCATTCCTTTTGTCACACCAAGCTTCGCCATAACCTGTGCCAATGGCTCTACAAGACTCTGATCAAACACACCCATCAGTTGCATATTTGCTCCTGCCGGGTTGCTCAAAGGTCCGAGGATATTGAATACGGTACGGATTCCAAGTTCCTTACGGATCGGTGCTACGTACTTCATTGCGATATGATAATTCTGTGCAAACAGGAAACAGATGTTGATCTTTTTGAGAAGTTCTGCACTTTTTTCCGGGGAGATCGTGATGTTTACTCCAAGTGCTTCAAGAACATCTGCTGCACCACTCTTGGAGGATGCTGCACGGTTTCCATGCTTTGCTACCGGCACGCCGCCTGCTGCGATCACCAGTGAGGAAGTGGTGGAAATGTTGAAGGAGTTTGCTCCGTCACCGCCGGTTCCTACGATCTCCAGGACATCCAAATCATGCAGTAATTTGATGCAGTGCGCGCGCATTCCTGCTGCGGAAGCGGTGATCTCATCGATGGTCTCACCCTTCATGGAAAGTGCTGTCAGATAGGAAGACATCTGTACCGGTGTCGCCTGTCCGCTCATGATCTCATCCATGACTGTCTCTGCTTCCTGATATGTTAAGTTTTCTTTTTTTGAAAGTTTTACGATTGCTTCTTTGATCATTTTCATGTCCTCCTTAACTATACTCTTACAACATTTATGAAGTTTTCTACCATCTTTTTACCATCCAGTGTCATAACGGATTCGGGATGGAACTGTACTCCATAGATTGGATATTCTGTGTGTTCCACTGCCATGATCTCGCCGTCTTCTGCCTCTGCTGTGACTCTTAAAACCTCCGGAAGTTTATCTCTTACTGCTGCCAGTGAATGGTATCTGGCTGCCTGGAAGCTGTCTCCCAGTCCTTCAAAAAGTTTGCTTTCTCCGACGGTATAGATTGTTTTTTTCTTGCCGTGCATCAGTTCTTTTGCGTAGGAAACTCTGCCGCCGAAGGCTTCACAGATTGCCTGATGTCCAAGACAGATGCCGAAGATTGGAAGTTTTCCTGCAAAATATTTAATTGCTTCGATGCAGATTCCTGCGTCTGACGGCTTGCCCGGTCCCGGTGAAAGGATCAGTGCTTCCGGTTTCATTGCCTCGATTTCTTCTACTGTATATTCATCATTTCGAACAACTTTGATGTCCGGTTCTACGGAACCGATCAGCTGATATACGTTGTAGGAAAAGCTGTCATAATTATCAATCAGTACGATCATTCCAATCCCTCCTGTGCTTTTTGGATTGCCAGAACTACGGCTCTTGCCTTGTTGCAGCACTCTTCGAATTCTTTTTCCGGAACGCTGTCTGCTACGATCCCTGCTCCGGAGCGGATGCAGATCTCACCTTTTTTCTTGTATACAAGACGGATCGCAATGCAGCTATCAAGGTTTCCTGCAAAATCCAGATATCCGATCGCGCCGCCGTAAATGCCTCGTTTGCTCTGTTCCAGTTCTTCGATGATCTGGCAGGCACGGAACTTCGGTGCCCCGGAAAGTGTTCCTGCCGGGAGGATGGAGTCGACTGCATCTATCGCATCTTTGTCTTCTCGAAGCTCTCCTGCGACTGTGGAACCGATGTGCATAACCTGTGAAAAATGCTCCACACTCATGTATTTTTCCACTTCTACCGTTCCGATCTTGCTGATCCTTCCGATGTCATTTCGTCCCAGATCGACCAGCATGTTGTGCTCTGCAAGTTCCTTCTCATCTTTCAGAAGTCCCTCTTCCAGTTCCCTGTCTTCCTGCTTTGTCTTGCCTCTCGGTCTGGTTCCTGCCAGTGGGAAAGTGGTAAGTTTTTTGTCCTCCAGTTTTACCAGGGTTTCCGGTGAAGCACCTGCAAGTTCGATGTCATCACTGGAAAAATAAAACATATACGGTGACGGATTTGTTGCTCTCAAGACTCTGTAAGTATCAAATAAACTTCCCTCTGCTTTTGCTCTCATCGGGTTGGAAAGCACCACCTGGAAGATGTCTCCCTCATGGATATAATGTTTTGCTTTTTCTACCATCTGGCAGTATTTTTCTTTCGGGAACTGCGGTTTGATCTCAGGATCAAGCTGTAATGGCAGGAACTCAGCCTTCTGTGCGTTTCGGATCAGATCTGCCATTTCCTGAAGTTTTTTCTCTGCTTTCTGGTAAGAATTTTCCAGGTCGTCCAGCATGACTCCTGTGATCAGAAGTACTTTCTGTCTGTAATGGTCAAAGGCGATCACCTGGTCAAAAAGCATCAGATCCATGTCTCTGAAATCCGGATCTTCGTGTTCGCCAAGCTTTAATTTCGGCTCGCTGTATTTGATGTAATCATAGGAAAAATATCCGACCAAACCGCCGGTAAACGGTGGCATATCTTCAATCACCGGGCTCTTGTATTCTTTCAGGATCTCTCTTAAAGTGTCTCCCGGATGTGCAACCTGCTTTGTGATCTCACCCTGATCTTCGCCTTCCGTGCGGCGGATCTTCATTGCTCCGTCCGTGCAGGTAATCTCCATGGCCGGCTCATATCCGAGGAAAGAATAGCGTCCCCACACCTCTGTCTGGCTGGCACTTTCAAGCAGATAACAATGCCTGCTCGCCTTCCTTAAAGTCCTCATAACTTCTACCGGTGTATATCTGTCTGCGTATACTTCCCGGCAGACCGGAACTCTTTTGTACTGACCTTTTGCTGCGATCTCTCTGATGGTTTCTATCGTAGGATACATGGATCATACCTCCCTGTGTATTACTGTTTGTTCCTGTCAGAGCAAAAAAGAAAGCCCGCCCATGACAGAATCTGCTCTCTGTCAAGGACGAGCGTTAAAATTCACCCGCGGTGCCACCTTGATTCACGGAATGACCCGTGCGCTTTGCGGAATACCTTCATATTCCCGGCAACTGACGTATGCCTCACGTCACAGAATACTAAGCGATCGCCTTTCCCTGTGCCCTCAGCGGTCCATTTAACAATCTGCATTTCCACCCGGCTCTCACCCTCCCGGACTCTCTGTGCGCGCATGATAGTTTTTATCTCCGCTTCAACGGTTTAATTAACTAAATCAAATTTTCTATAAAATATCACAATTTTTTTCCATTGTCAATAGGGTTAGTTAAATTTCACATTTTATGTGCGATAAAATAGCCTCGGCCACACCGTCTTCTTCGTTTGTTCCGGTCACGCAGGCGGCGGATTTCTTGCAGTTTTCGGTGGCATTTCCCATTGCGATGCCGTATTTTACTGCTTCCAGCATACTGCTGTCGTTGTCTGCGTCACCAAATGCCATCGCTTCTTCCGGGGAGATCCCGAGTTTATCCAGAAGCCACAATAGAGTTTTGCCTTTCCCTGCATCTTTGTGCCCCATTTCGAGAAGATTTGACACAGAGGAAGTCACGTAGATATCCGGAATCTCTTTCTCCAGGGATGTATACAGGCGGTTCCTGTCCTCATGGCTGCATACGAAGGAGATGCTGTCCAGTTCTTTCGCATGCTGCGCTGCAAACTCAATGATATCCTTCACAGGAGTCCTCGTTGCCTTGATATATCTTGCCCCGTACTCTGTCGCCAGATAGCGGATGGGATCTCTGACATACGCTTCCTCTGCGTAGGGAACACCGTCGACGACGACCTCCATGACCATTTTTTCTCTTTTTCTTACAGCGATCGCGACTTCTACGGATTCCGGTGTCATAAGGCACTGGTAAATGCGCTTCTTTTCGCTGACAGAATAAACAGCGCCGCCATTGGCTGTGATCAGATATTCCACTCCCGGGTACTCACGGATCATCTCAGGTACAGAACCAAAGGATCTGCCCGTTGCCGGCACAAGGTGGATTCCCTGTGCTGCCGCCAGATCAAGGGCTTCTCTTGTACGTGGAGAAAGTTCTTTTTTGTTTGTCAGCAGGGTCCCGTCCAGGTCGCTGGCGATAAGTTTGACTGCCATTTCACATCTCCTTTGTATTTTTTTGCAAACTATCCATTCATTTTCCACCATTATACAAAATCTTCTGCTTTTTTTCCACCTGATATGATATACTATTAACATTGAGTAAAAAGGAGATGTGTATCATGAAATTTATTTATCCTGCGGTATTCCGCAAAACTGATAAAGGTACTTATAAGGGATTTTTCCCGGATCTTGAGGATTGTTTCGGAGAGGGCGAGACTCTGGATGAAGCAATTGAGGAGGCAAATGCCGCTGCTTACAACTGGATCTCTCTGGAACTTGATGAGGATGACTGCCAGCTCCCGCCTGTTTCTGATGCAGACGACCTGGAACTTGAAGAAGGCGATATCGTCCGGAATATTTCTGTAAATATCCGTTTTTATGAGGGATGGGATGAATAAAATTCCTTTTCCGGATTTCATCATATCAAATCAACCCGGAAGGAGTTTTTAACATGTCAGCATTTTCGGAGGTTCTTACCGAATATATCAAAGCCAGGCACGTCAAAGTTGCACCTATGACCAAATATTGCGGAATTGACCGCTCTACCATGTACAAGCTGATCAGTGGTAAACGCAATCCGCCGTCCAAAGATATTTTTGAAAAAATGGCCCAGTTCATGCACCTGACGCCAGCAGAAACACAGCGTTTCGAGGAAGCCTGGGAAGTGACTGTGATCGGTCCGGAAGTCTACTACAAGCGCAAAAGTGTAGAAAATTTTATCCGGCACTTTCCAAGTCATTTCTCTGTATCACCGGATGAATTTATTTTTTCCTCAAAACTTATCCAGAATAATCAGGAATCGGACTGCACAGTCCTGACCAGTCTTCAGAACGTCAACTATTTCATCCACAAAATGTTCCTTGCCGAAGCATCCAGGTCTTCCGGCAAGATATCACTGTTTCTACAGCCAGATCATGAATTTGTTTTTCATCTGCTCTCCACGCTGGCTCCGTCTGATACCCTGGAAGTTCAGCATATCCTCTGTCTGAACAGTGAAGACACCTTTACAGAACAGCATGAGCTTGTAAACCTGAAGTATCTGGATGCGATTTTCCCAATCTACATGTCTGGATTGAATTATACATTATGGTATTATTATGATAATATTTCATCTCATTACCAGAATATGAATATTTTTCCATGTATGATTCTGACTTCCGATGCAGCGCTGATGTGTACTGCTGACGGACAGTCAGGAATCTTTTACCGCAATTCTGATGTAATACATATGCTTCAGGAAATGTACAATACTTATCTGGAACAATGTTCACAGTTATTTCTGCCAACTGCTTTTCTGCCGGATAATTTTTCGAATGTTTTCAATACAATTTTTGAAGTTTCTGAAGAGGCACCTACTTTTGCCCTTCAACCGGAAGTCTGTATTACACCATTTATCAGCGAAAAGATTCTGAAACAGGCATTTAATTATGATATTCCGCACAGTGAGGAAATTATCAAACAGGCTGCCCTTGCTTTTAGAGGAAATATGAAAAGACTCACAGACAGCCAGACTTATGTATATTTTACAGCTGACGGACTTCTTCAGTTTGCTGCATCCGGACGGACTGCCGAGATTCCAGAAGTTTTTTATCATAAATTTACTGTTGAGCACCGAATCGAGATGCTACATGGAGTTGCCGAAAGCTGCCGCAAGGGTTCTTACAGAATTCTGCAAAAGCCATTAAACCATCTTCCATCCAACCTGCATCTTTGTATTCGTGGAAATGTCGGAACATTGATTTTTCAGAAATATAATGGAGAAGTCATGCTGTTTACGATCCAGGAGTATGGACTTCTTGAAACATTTCTTGATTATCTCCAGAATATGCTGGAAAGCAGTTTCTACACTTCAGAAGAAGCTGCCGCATACGTAGAAAGTATTATATACCAATTGGAAAATGGAGAACTTTCTTAACAATAAAAAAGCCGTATACTCAGGTAAACTCCTGAATATACGGTTTTTCTCTTTCATACTCGCCGATTCGATAGTTAAAATTATACGTATTATTTTTCATATTTCAAGATGTGACATTATTTGTGGGCAGAGTTTTTTGAAATTCAGAACACTTTTTGCCCGTTAATGAGAATTTATTGCAATTATACAATAAAATAAGCCCTCAGTGCTGTAACACCAAGGGCTTATGCTATAAAATTGCTTCCGTTATTTCGCTGGACGATATACCACAGTAAATCCTTCTGAAGCACTGCCCTGTACTTCTGCGGTATAACCAATCGGAGCCGCAGCTACAACATCATAGGTAATCGGAAGACCATCCTCATCCTGAGAATCCAGGAGTACCCACACATGTCTCCACTCGGTATCTGTGCCAAGTGTAATGCTGTCATATTCAAATCCATTGGAAAGCAGCTGAATATCAACCTGATCCGGACGAACGGTCAGTGCGCCGCTGTCTTCCCATTGTGTCGTTACAGATACATCCGTTGCCGGTGTGACTTTGATCTGGAGCGGTTCGGACTGAACACCATTCCAGGCTGCAACGATATCGGTTGTACCCGTACCGATGCCGGTAACAATTCCCTTATCATCAACTGTTGCGACAGACGGATCAGAACTGGTCCATGTAACTGACGGACTGTCATTCTTCTCTGTGCCATCCCATGTCTCTGCAAAAATGATAGTTGCACCAGTCTGCTTAATACTACGGCTGGCTGGTGTCAGCTTTATTCCAGTACCGGTAACACTTACTTTGCTTGTTGCTGTAAATGCACCCCATGTAAGAGTTACAGTTGTCTCACCAGGGGCTTTCGCGATCAGATTTCCATTGTCATCCACTTCTGCAATCTGCGGATCATCCACATTCCAGATAACATCCTGTCCATCTGCCGCTGTTCCATCCTCACCTGTTCCATCAATCAGTTTATAGCCAATTGCCTGTACAGACAGATCCTCATTTAAAGATAACTGAATGCTGTCAGAGCCTGCTGCAAGCACAATTCCCTTAACAAAAACACGAATGCTGATGGTCATTGGCTCGCCGGATACAGCTCCATTCTCATCTGTTGGCTGGTAAGTTCCTGTTACAACAGCACCACCTGCCTTATGGCTTCTTAACTGTAACTGATCGTCGGAATCTGTATCAAAAATACTCACAACAGATTCATCACTGGATTCCCATGTCATATCTCTGACTGCAATTTTGCTGCCGCCCTTCTCACCATAAACCGGTACAAAGAGACTGGTTTCCTCAGAAACTCCATTAAATACAACATTACCGTCTATGATCTGACCGATAGAATTATCAGCAGGTATATCGCCAAGATAAAGCCCATCTGCGATTGAAGTCTCCTCTTCCACCTGAACTTCAGAAGTGAAATCTGCCTCAGACTGGAAATCAGCATCTGCATCTGTCTGTTCGTCTCCTTCGCTGGTCTCTGCATCAATATTCTCTGTGCTTTCATCTGTGCTGTCCTCAATTACAGTTTCCTCATCGCCTGAGAACTCCAGATCACTGGCTGCATCATCAGCTTCGTAATTATCCTCAGAAAAAGCCTCGACTGCCGCTTCATCCCCCAGATCACCGGCGTATACTACTGTGCCTCCCTGAGCTATAAGAGCCGCCGACAACATCCAGGTTAAAGTACGATTCCATTTTGAATGTAACCCTGCACTCATTTTTATCCCTCTTCTTCTTATTAAAAACATCTGTAAATAGTTTCTACTTTATCGTATGGTAAAATCCTCCACTATTGAGGTCATTTTATCACATGCTTCTTTCTCTGTAAAGTTTCGTGAATATTAATTTTTGCTTATTTTCTAAGTGCAGATTTTAAATTAACTTTGAAAAATTCAATTTTTCTCTTGCATTTCTTCTTCGTATATAGTATAATTCGCAACTGTCAATTGAATATGGTCTAATTGGAAACGCACATTCTCCCTGAATGATTAACGAACAACACATGCTCTTGTATCTTAATTTATTTATTCAAGGAGGATTTTTTTATGCCTAAAAACAAGTTTCAGGAAGTAGTTTTTACAGTTATTATGGTATTTTTTATGGTCTACAGCATGATCTGTTATAATATCAGACTCAATGTAGGTGAGATGACAAATTCTATATTTCTTTCCGCATTTCATGAACTGATCATCATGGGACCGATCGCGTTTGTTCTTGATTTCTTTATCGTGTCCAAGCTGGCTTTTGCCTGTGCATCACGTATGGTCGATTTCAGAAACTGTCATCCGTTCAGCATGATCCTTGCGATCTCTGTTGCATCTATCGCTCTGATGTGCCCACTGATGAGTTTTGCCGCAACACTTCTTTTCAAAAATGCCGGAAGTCAGTTCATCGCTGTATGGATTGAAACTACTGCCATGAATTTCCCGGCAGCATTTTTCCTGCAGCTCATTTATGTAGGGCCGCTTGTACGCTTCATCTTCAGACATATTTTCCCTGAGAAAGAAGGTGCGCACCAGACTGCATCTGAAATGTAATAAAATTCCAATAAAAAATCAGGTTTTCGCACGATGTTATCTGTCGTGTGGAAACCTGATTTCGTTTTATTTAGCTATTTAGCCCTTTTCGATATCTTCACATGAGATTACAGAAGATAAACCGGAAGTTCTTCATTTACCTGAACAGAACCCTGTACTTCTTCCGGTGTTTTGTCCTTGACAAAAGCTTTCTGAAGTTCTTCTGAATTCTCTGGTGTGAGAACGGAAGTTTTTACGGATTTTTTGCGGGTTGTGGTTTTCTTTGGTGCTGCTTTCTTGGCTGTTGTGGCTTTTGCCTTTGTTGCTCTCGGTTTTCTGGCAGGAGTTTTTTTGGCTGCCGGTTCTTTAGCTTCTGCCTTTGGTGCTTCTTTGACTTCTGCCGGAGCTTTTGCTTCTTCTGCTGGTTTTACTGGTTCTGCTTTTGTTTCTGTGTTTTTGGCTTCTGCGTTTGCAGCGCGCAGAATGCTGTCCTTACCTACTGACATAATCCATTACCTCCCTGGCTAATTCTGTATATTCCTTCGCGCTTCTGCTGGATTTCTTGTATTCTACAACCGGAATGCTGTTGTCCTGAGACCATTCAATGGTACTGTCAACGCGGATCAGGTTGTCAAATACATGAATATTGTCCAGCTGATGCAAAGTTTCCATGGTTTGTTTAAAATAATTCTTGCGAGTGTCGACTTTGGTCACTGCGATACCCGCAACTTCGAGATCTGGTGCGATCTGCTTAACTTCGCCCAGAAATTCAAACATATTTGCAAGTCCGAACATTCCCCATGGGCTTGCCTCTACAGGAATGATTACCTTATCGGATGCACACAGAATGTTCATGACCCATCCGCCGAGGGTTGGCGGTGCATCGATGAGAATATAATCGTAAACGCCTGAATCCTTGATTTTCTGGATACATTTCTTCAGGATAAATTCTCGCTGCCATTTGGTAAAAAGTTCGTACTCGATGGAACTCATCAGCGTAGATGACGGAATCAGATCAAGACTTTCGTACGGTGTGTGTACGATGTAGTCTGTCAGGTCTTCCTGTTTACCAATTGCATGGTAGAGATTCTTCTCTCCCTGGGCGTGCTCCAGAACCCAGTCCTCTGGAAAAACTGCCAATGAAAGATTCAGCTGCATGTCACCGTCAACCAGCAGAACTTTCTTTCCGGCGCGTGACATGGCTGCGCCGAGGTTTGAGCAGGTCGTGGATTTGCCGCTGCCGCCTTTGTTGTTGGTAAAACAGATAGTTATTGTCTTTGCCATGGGATTTTCCTCCCCTGTTTATCGTTTTGGGTATTTTTGTAAATTTATCTATGTCATATTATACGAAATTTCTTCAAAATTTTCAATGAGTTTGTCACTATTTATACCTTTTATCCAACATTTGTGCATGTCAGACCGTTTTTGTCACGCGGTAGTCGGGATAATGTTCTATCAGCTCTCATGAACAAGCCTTTGCAGAAAAAAAGCCGGCAGATTTGCGGTCTGCCGGTAAGTTGTGAATCTTATTTCTGTGGAAAAACTACGGTCAGGAGCATTTTGAATGCCTCCACTGCATATACTGCGTGTGGGATCCTGGCTGACATTACGATTGCTTCGCCTGCTTTGCACTGGTATTTTACACCGCCTACGGTGAATTCGCCGACTCCTTCGAGGACAGTTACCATGGCATCACCTGTGGAATCGTGTGTGCCGATTTGTCCAATGTTCCTTCTTATTTTTATGAATAAAAAATCAGTCGAGGATCTTTCCATCCACGGAGATGGTGGTTACCTGCCATGGGATGAATTTGCCACTGTTCTGGAGGGCTTTTTTGGCTGCCATTTCCAGACCACCGCAGCATGGAACTTCCATGCGGACAATGGTTACGCTGGCGATATTGTTGTTTCGGATGATCTCTTCAAGTTTTTCACTGTAGTCTGCGGCATCCAGCTTCGGACAGCCTACCAGGACGATCCTGCCTTTGATAAAATCTTCGTGGAAGTTTGCGTAGGCGTAAGCGGTGCAGTCTGCCGCGATCAGGAGTTTCGCGCCGTCGAAATACGGTGCATTTGTCGGAACAAGTTTGATCTGTACCGGCCACTGCTGGAGCTGGGATTGTGATTTTGTAGCTTTTTTCTGGTTCGCGAGAACGGCTGCTTCGTCATACGCCGCTGCTTCTCTCTCCACAAATGTGATCGCGCCGGTCGGACATGCCGGGAGGCAGTCGCCCAGGCCGTCACAGTAGTCATCGCGAAGGAGCTTCGCCTTTCCGTCAACCATGCCAATCGCGCTCTCATGGCAAGCCGCCGCACACGCTCCGCATCCGTTGCATTTTTCTTCATCTATCTGAATGATCCTTCTGATCATAAAAAAATTCCTCCTCATTTTGTCTGTATCTCTGACTCGGTATCGCAGGTGTTCTCACCTGTTGAGTACAGGATACTGGAATGAGGAGGAAAATTCCGTGGTTATGACAACGGAATTAAAAATATCTACAACTTTTCTGCAGAACTCATGGATTAAAATGTTTTGCAGAATCATTCCTTGACCTGTTGCCAGAATATGCTTACAATTAAAACAAATAAATTTCAGGAGTGACTGTTTATGGATTTCTCTCTCATCTCCCAGACTTCTTTATTTCGCGGATATACGCCTTCCGAAACAGAGGAGCTCTTACGTGGGCTTCGGGCTTCTACCCGGAGGTTTGTTCGGGATTCGGCGGTTTATACTGCCGGGAAACCGGTGTCGAATATTGGGATCGTGCTGTCTGGTACTGCCCAGATCGAGAATAATGATATCTGGGGAAATACCAGTATCCTGGGGCTGGTCAAACCCGGAGAAGTTTTTGCCGAGGCTTATGCCTGTGTGCCTGGAGAGCCGATGATGGTGGACGTGATCGCCACGGAAGATACGGAAATTTTGTTTGTAAATGTCCCGGAAATCTTCCGTCTTGCCTCCAGCGGAAAGGGAAATTACACACGCCTGATCCAGAATCTTGTCATCATCAGTGCCCGCAAAAACCTCACTCTCTCCCGCCGGATCCTGCACACCTCATCCAAAAAGATCCGTGGAAGACTGTTCTCTTATCTCTCCTATCAGGCAGAACTTCAGGGCAGTAACTGCATCGAAATCCCACTCAATCGTCAGCAGCTTGCCGACTATCTGAGCCTCGACCGGAGTGCTCTTTCCAAGGAACTTAGCAGGATGAAAAGCGATGGTCTGATTGATTATCATAAGAATATTTTTACCTTGCACCATACTTTTACGAAAGGATTTTGACTATGAATTTTAAAGATATGGCAGAACAAAATGAGACCTGGATCATTGAACAGCGCCGCTATTTTCATGCACATCCAGAGCTTTCTTTTGAAGAAAAAAATACGACTCAGGCGATTGGAAAACGCCTGGAAGAAATGGGTCTTACACCACATTTTTACCCGGATTACAACGGTCTCTGGGCAATGATCGAGGGTGGAAAAAGTACACCTGACAGTAAGACGGTCGCGCTCCGTGCAGATATCGATGCCCTTCCCATCGAAGAACACACAGCCCTGCCTTTCTGCAGCCAGAATCCAGGTGTCATGCATGCCTGCGGACATGACTGCCATATCGCAATGCTCCTTGGCGGGATTCGCATGCTGATGTCCCAAAAGGAGAACTTAAAAGGCAATATAAAGATCATTTTTCAGGCTGCGGAAGAGTCCTGTCACGGTGCAGAATACTATGTAAAACATGGTTTTCTGGACGATGTAGATGCCATTTACGGGACACATATCTGGGGCGATCTCGATGCGCCTTATATGAATTTTGAGACTGGTCCGCGCATGGCAAGCTGCGATAATTTCCGCATTGAAGTAGAAGGGATTTCTGCTCACGGCTCTACTCCACATCAGGGGGTTGATGCGATCCTGACTGCGGCCCATATCATCACAGAGATCCAGGCTATCGTCTCCCGCATGAACGACCCACTGAATCCGCTTGTCGTCACCGTCGGCAAGATCACCGGCGGCCAGCGTTTTAACATCCTCGCTGACAAAGTTATTATGGAGGGAACCACCCGCACCCACTCCCCGGAAATGCGTAAAAAAACAGAGCCTCTGCTCCGCAAAATCGTCGAAAACACAGCCGATTCTATGGGAGCAAAGGCCACTCTTACCTTTGAATATTTTCCAGCTCCGATCATCAATGACCACGAAGATCTCGTCCAGATCGCAAGAAACGCCGCCACCAAAATGTACGGTTCGGACGCTCTGAAACCCTTCCCGAAGATGATGATCAGCGAAGATTTCGCCTACTTTATGGAGAAAGTTCCCGCCGTTTTCGGTCTCGTCGGAAGCCAGAATAAAGAACTTGGTTTCACCGCAAAAAACCACAACGACCATTACACTGTGGATGAATCCGTCCTCAAACGCGGAGCCGCAATGTACGCACAGTTCGCGTATGATTTTCTGGAAGAAAAATCAAAATAAATTTTCTATAATTTCCACCCTGCGGCCTGCATCTGTGTCTCCATCATATGCTGATAGATTCCATTCTTCCTGGAAAGTTCTGCCGGGCTGCCCTGCTCGGCTACGACGCCGTCCTTGAGGACTACGATCTTGTCAGAGTCCGCGACGGTTCGCATTCTGTGTGCGATGATCATGACTGTTTTGTTCCGGATCAGGCGGGACAGTGACTCCTGGATCATTGTTTCATTATCTACATCAAGAGATGCCGTCGCTTCATCCAGAAGAATGATCGGTGCATCTTTGAGGAAGGCTCTGGCAATGGATATCCTCTGCCTCTCACCACCGGAAAGTTCGGATCCATTTTCACCGATCATGGTGTTCCATCCATCCGGAAGTTTCTCCGCAAATTTATCGCAGTGAGCCAGTTTTGCCGCCGCAATGACTTCTTCATCTGTGGCATCCTGGCGGCCGATACGGATGTTTTCCATGATCGTATTATTGAACAGTGTAACATCCTGGAATACAATTGAATACAGTGACATCAGCGTTTCCGGATTGATCTTTCCGATATCCATACTGCCAACTTTAATGCTTCCTTTGTTGATATCCCAGAAGCGGGATGCCAGTCTGGAAACAGTTGTTTTACCACCGCCGGATGGTCCGATCAGTGCTGTTACTTCACCCTGCTTTGCGGTAAAAGTAACATCCTTTAAGACATCTTCTCTGTCATTATACGCAAATCCAACATTGGTAAATTCAATATCATATCCCTGATTTGTAAGTTTCTCACTTCCTGTCTGAATATCATGAGACAGGATCTCATCCATACGTTTGCACTGGACATCTGCAGATATGATCGCAGCAAGATTCTGCAGAGAAATCTGCAGCGGATCATATAATCTGGATACAAGAAGCAGAAACATGAAGAACGTCAGCACATCGATCTTTCCCTCTGCCAGAAGGACACTTCCCACTAACGCAGTCGTTGCAATACCGAATTTGAGGATCATCTGTGCACTTGCCACGAACACTGCCGTTGTCAGTTCCGTCACGATCGCATGCTTTTCAACAGCTCTGATCTTGCTGTCCAGGCCTTTGATGTATTCTGCCAGCGCGTTGTTTGCGCGAAGATCACGGACTGTCTCCAGGCATTCCTGAATACCGTCCGCGCATGCCATTTTGAGATCCATCTGACGGCCTGCTGCACGTTTCTGTACGTTGCCGGAACACCCTACGATCAGGAAAGATACCGGCAGTACCCACAGTGCTGCGATCGCCATTCTCCAGTCAAAAAAGAACAGGCTAACAGCTACCAGGGCAGTCGAAATACACGCTCCAACCAGCTCCGGGATCCAGTGTGAAGAAGCAGTTTCCAGCGTCGCACAGTCCGCCATGATCGTACTTGTCAGGTCAGAAAGATCCTTCTTTCCGAAGAATGAAAGCGGGATCTTGCGGAGTTTTTCTGCCAGTGTGATACGGCGCACACCGCTCTCTACATAAGTACTTAAGAAGGTCGCATTATACTGGATATAAGTTGTAACTCCGATCAGGGCCAGGCAGATCAGACAGCCTGCCGCGAACAGGATTCCCTTGCCTTCCAGTGTTCCTTCCATGTAATTTTTGACAAGCAGATACAGCATTCCAACTGGAAACATCAGCACAATATTGGATATCGTTGCGCTTATAAACGCATGGATCATATCCTTCGCGCCCTGCTCGGAGAGGGCATATTTATGCTGTAATTTTTCTTTAAATGTCATATCAAGCACCTACCTTCCAGCAGACAGACTGATTGTATGCCTCCCACATATGGGCATAAATTCCGCCGTTTGCGACGAGATCTTTGTGTGTTCCCATCTCTCTGATCTCTCCGTCTTTGAGGACACAGATCCGATCTGCATCTACAACAGATGACAGTCTGTGTGCGATCATGATAACGGTTTTTCCCTCAGATAGTCTGGAAAAAGCCGCCTGCACTTTTGCTTCGTTATCCGGGTCTGCAAATGCAGTTGCCTCATCCAGGATCAGGATCGGAGCAGCTTTAAGCATTGCTCTCGCGATGGAAAGTCTCTGCGCTTCTCCGCCGGAAACATAGGTTCCTTTGCTCCCGATTACAGTATCGATCCCGTTCGGCATTTTTGCAATAATGTCCTCGCACTGTGCATCTTTCAGTGCCTGAAGGACTTCCTCTCTTGTTGCATCTTTTTTGCCCATACGCACGTTGTCGTAGATGGACATTTTGAGAAGTTTACTGTCCTGAAAAACGAAGGAAACTTTTTCCATAAGTTTCTCTGACGGGATGTCACGCACATCCACGCCGCCGATACGGACAGTTCCTTCTGTCGTGTCAAAAAACCTTGCGGCAAGGCTTGCCAGAGTTGTTTTGCCGCCTCCGGATGGTCCGACAAACGCCACATGTTCTCCGTCTTTTATCTGAAGACTGATCTGATGCAGAGCATCCTTGGATGCGTTTTCGTAACGGAAGGAAACATTCTCAAATGTAACAGAACTGTCCTCCACTGCCCTGCCGTCTTTTGTTTCCGGAAGAGGCTGGCGGTCCAGGATCCCATCGATTCTTTCCAGGGCATCCGCAACAATCATCTGGTTTTCACTTGCGAACATGATCTTGTTCAGAGTTACCGTGATGATCGGTGTGATAATGATATAAAACAGCAGGTTCAGAAGGTATGCATCACTCGCCGTAAAGAAAAACGCAGTCGCGATCAGCACGGAAAATACCGCATTGATGATGGTCGTATAAAGTACCATCGGCATACGCAGATCTTTGGTGTAAGAGATCGTCCATTTCTCATAATTCTTGATGGAAGTCTGAAAACGTTTGAACGAAAATACAGACTGTCCGAATGTCTTTACAACCGGGATTCCTCTGACATATTCCACTGCTTCACTGGACATTTCCTCAAGCGCATTCTGATATTCTTTCATCTTCTGCTGCATCTTTTCACCGGTCATGGAGCCCATGATCAGGAATGCTGCAACAACCGGGACCAGACTCAGAAGCCCCAGCCTCCAGTCAAAAACGAGAAGCAGGACAAGAAGTCCGACTGGTGTCGCATAAGCCCCTGTCTGGTCCGGAAGCTGATGTGCCAGATAAGTTTCAGTCGCTGCACTGGATTCATTGACGATCTTGCGGATCTTACCGCTTCCCTCGCTGTCCATGAATCCCATCGGCAGAGTCACGATATGATGCATCATCTGAGAACGCATTTCTGCCTGTACGTGAAACGCTGCAACATGCGAACACATCAGTGACCCTACGTAGATAATCATGGACAGAAGCGCAAATCCGACTGCCGCCCATCCATAACCTTTGAGATTCTGTGCCTGGCTGTAATCCGGTGCCACCGCCAGAACTTCCTTTATGATCCTCCAGATATAATAAAACGGTACCAGTGCGATCCATGCGCTGACTGCCGAGAGTATCCAGGAGAGAACCGTCAGATACTTGTAGTTTCCTGCATACTCAAAAAGTCGTGATAATGAACTTTTTTTCTTCATAATATCCTCCCTTCCAAAGTTCGAAAACCGCTTTATTATTACATAACACTTACCGCGATTATACAGTACTGACTTTTATTAGTATTATCTAACCAGTAGTTTTTAGAAAAGACTGCCCTTCTGCCGCTGCAAAAAGCAGTCTTCTTTACTGATCATCTGTTTTCATCAAAATTCATGATCGCGTTCCAGCCTCCGTAATGATATTTCTCCAGCATCTTCACATAATCCTCTGCCTTTTCTCTCGGCATCTTGTGACGGACAACCTCAAAGGCACTCTCAAAAAGAGCGGTCGTCATGATGTGAATGAATTCCTCCGGAATCTCCTTCGCACCTTCGTTCTGGAACTGGATCACCTGCATGAATTTGTAGGTATATTCCGTCTCGATCTCTACGAGATGCTCTACAAAATTCTGGAATTTCGTTCCATAAGAGGCATCCAGCAGGAGCTGAAACTCTTCAAAATGATCATACATACAGTCTAGCATTTTTTCCATTCCTGAGGTCACATATGCATCCATCAAACCTGCCTGTTTCTCCTCATCCACTGCATGAAACTCCTCCTGTGTACGAAGAAAAATGTCCGTAAATTCATCTGCTGCCGGCTGTACGATCGCACTGAACAGACCTTCCTTCCCGCCGAATCTGGAATAGATAGATCCGGTTGTAACGTCTGCCTTTGCCGCGATCGTCCGAAGAGAGGCATCGGAATAGCCCTTCTCCAGAAATTCTTCCCTGGCACATGCCAGGATTTTCTCTGAAACTCCTTCTACTGGTTTTGTCATCTGCTCCTCCGTAACAGTGTTATGTAACACTGTTATAAATATAATTCTGATTGTTTCTCCTGTCAAGTACCCTGTGTAAAATAACCGCCGAAAATTATAATAATCTCCGACGGTCATCTCAAAATTTCTTACTTTTTGTGCGAAATACATTCACTTATCGTCTTTACGATCTCCCGCGGATCCAGCGGTTTTGCAAGATGTCTGTCCATTCCTGCCTCGCGGCTCCGTTTGCGGTCCTCATCGAATGCATTGGCGGTCATCGCTATGATCGGAATTTCTCTGGCATCCTTTCGATCCATTTCCCTGATCGTCCTGGTTGCACTCAATCCGTCCATGACTGGCATCATTACATCCATAAGGATGATATCGAAAGTACCCTCATCTGAATTCTGGAAAATGTCAACAGCCTCCTGACCATTCCATGCTTTCGTTATCACAGCTCCCTCGCTTTCCAGGATAAACTCTGCAATCTCCATATTCAGCGCATTATCCTCTGCAAGAAGGATCCGTATTCCCTTGATCGACTTCCTTTGCGTCTTCAGCTCCGGCTCCCTGGAATCGCTTTCCGTCAATGGGTCTACCCTAAGAGTCAGAGTGATGGTAAAAGTACTTCCTTTTCCTTCCTCGCTCACAACGCTGATCTGTCCGTTCATCTTTTCTACGAGTTTCTGAACAATTGAAAGTCCCAGTCCGCTTCCGCCAAAAGTCGTGCGGGCACCATTTTCTTCCTGGGAAAACGGCTCAAACATATGCTCCTGAAATTCTTTACTCATGCCCTTGCCGGTATCAGCACATACAAACTCAAACGTAGCATTCGCTCCGTCAAAAGCAGTCTCCTGATAAGCCAGTCTGATCGAACCATTTTCACGGTTATATTTGACTGCATTTCCTGCAATATTCATCAGGATCTGTCTTAAATGTACCGGACTTCCGATCACCTGACGATGGATTTCCTCGTGCCGTTCATAAATGAAATCAAGACCATGTCCCATCGCCTGAACTTCAATCATTGAAACAACTTCATCCAGCAGGTCCAACAGATCAAACGGGACTTCCTCCAGTTCGATCTTTCCAGATTCCATCTTGCTCATATCAAGCACATCATTTACAAGTTCAAACAAAAATGACGATGCACCACGGATCTTTTCTCTGCATTCCGCCTGTTTTTCCATATCTTCCGGAAAGTGATCTCCGATGTTCAGCATGCCCATAATTCCATTGATCGGCGTGCGGATATCATGGCTCATCCTGCGCAGTAAAAATTACTGATTCAATCTCTCCATTAGGAATGATCCTTTTAGGCAGAACATTCAGCATAAACCACGTACCGCCTCTGTCCTTAAATGTATAATTGAGTGCTTCTTTTCCCCGGAGTCTGTCAGAAATTGTGGACAGTTCTGTAACTTCCCGCATTCCTTCCTGATAATCTTTGCCGACAAAATATTCTGTGACTGCATCTACGATCTCTGATGCAGTTTTGAAATTTTTTGCAACTTTTGAAACGATCTCCGGTGCACGAATGATCTCAAATTTATTCTTTTTCAGATCCACCACATAGTTTGTCATATAAATTTTGCTGATCGCATTAATGATATTATGCTGATATTCCAGGTCATCTCGTCTTCGTTTTTCGCCTCTTCTACGTATTTCAAGAAGTATAAACCAGAATGCCAGATAGAGACATACTGCATATGTCATGACCATACCACGCTCGGCAAAAACCTCATTTTTTGGAAAGAAAACATAGATATAATACTGTCCACAGTTGGTGTGCCTTCCATAGTATATATTTCCATTTTCCTCTACACAGACCAGACTTTCCGGAATCCAGGCAGAGTTGAACATCATGATCCGAGGGCAGTCTGAAATCTTTTTTCCCTGCATCGTTTCATCATTGGAACTGATCACAGTTTCCCCATCTGTGAGTGCCACGATCCCATTTCGCTCCACTTTGTAGCCGGTAAGGATCGTCTCTATGCTGACTTCGTCTTCCTGCTCTGCCTTCTTTGAAGCATTTTCATAACACACAACGATTTTGTCTGCATCACCATCTGACATTGCTGTGTAGTAATAAGTCTCTTCCTCATCCGTTACGATCTGATCAGTCAGAACTCTGTTTTTATAGGAAAATACATTCTGGAGATTCTGATTACGAAATGCATTTTTCCAGAGACTTGTCGGGATTTTTTCTGTACAGATATTCTGGATGATCTCAAGGTCTTTATCAACAAGCAGGATTCCTGTCAGACGCTGCTCTTCCAGATATTCCTGAAATTGTTCCTCGTCCATGTCTTCCTTCTGCATACATCGTTTCAGTTCCGTCGTCTTCTCTATAAGATCTGTCTGTATCCGCACTTTACTGTTTGTAAGAATATTATCATAACGGATACACTGTTCTTTCATGAACTTGATGATCCCCTCGATCTCACTGTTCTGCCCCCTACGAAGCATTTTCCACTGAAGTTTCATACTTCTCCAGAATCCTGTCAATGGTTCCGTCCAGCTTCATTTCATTCAAAGTTTCATTCAGTTTATCGACCAGTTCCGGGTCTGTATCTTTTGAAAAAGCCACTGCCAGCTTGGAAGTTTCCAGGCTTTCATCAAGAATACGGAACCTGCCCGGATAGTCCTTCATATAAGTCTCAAGATACAGCTTGTCACCCGCAACAGCATCCACATACCCCTGCCGCAACGCTGTCAGGCATTCCTTCATCAGCTGAAAACTATATATATTCCGGGGATAAATCTCGGGTGAGATATCCAGCTGCAGAAGAATATCTTCTGCACGTGTATTAACCAGAGTTGCTATGTTTTTGTCATTGAGATCATCCAGACTGTTGATGGAACTATCCTCATTTACGATGACAGACTCCTGACTGTACATATATGGTTCGGACCAGAGGTAACTGTCTTCTCTTCCGTTCAGAGAATGGGAATCCCAAATACAGTCTATGATCTGTTCATCAAGATAAGCTTCTTTTTCCGTCCACTTCATGATAACATAAACCGGCTCATATCCCATCCGATGGCAGGCTTCCTCTGCAAGATCCGCATCAATTCCTACCAGATTTCCGTTTTCGTCAAAGTAATTATATGGCTTATATTCATCACAGCCTATCATAAGATCTGTAAGAGTTTCTGTGCTCTCATCTGATGCCAGAATACTCTGTATATTCCCTGTCAGCATCACAGCTCCGAGAAACAACGGGCATAGTTTTTTAATAAAATTTCTCATTTCTTTCCTCATTTTATATACTATTTTCAGTATACTCTTCCTCTTCTGCCTGTGTCAAATCATATGGATCTGCTTTCCATTTTTCTCTATGATTCCTTCGGCTTCGAGGTTCTTAAGTTCTCTCGTCATGGCACTGCGGTCGACACTTAAATACTGTGCCAGTGCGGTATAGGACATAGGAAGTGTGAGGTCTTTGCTGTGTTTTTCTGCGGAAAGTGTATTGAGATAGGTTATCAGTTTCTTACGTGTACTGGATCTGGAAAGCATGTAGATCCGCTCATTCTGCTGCCGGGACTGGATCGCGGTAAGCTGCAACAGATTGCTGACCATCTGGCTGTGATGGTGGCATGCCTGGTCGCAGCGTTTGATCACATGCTCGTAGTCGATAAATATGATCCTGGTCTCCTGTGCCGCACGGACATAATAATGCTGTGAATCCGTCGGAAGCAAAAACGGCTCGCCAAAAACGGCATCTTTATTGAGTTCATCGATCATGTACTCATTTCCCTCGGTGTCACAGCAGTAAAGTATCGCCCTGCCATAGAGGATCAGACCGATCTTTTTCATGGAGTTTGAATATTCCATGATGGTTTCTCCGTTTCGGAACGTCATTTCCCTTGCATGAAAACAGACACGCATTCTTTCCTGTTCTTCGGGCAGAATATCTGTAAAAAGTGTGATGTGCTCCATTTTTCCCCTCATCTCTTTCCATTGTTTTTCCATTATTATAACATAATTTTTCTCAATTAAGAGCATTTTTGTGACTTTTGCAACAGAATTCTCTTCTGTATTCTGTTATACTTTTAACAAAGTCAAGGATACAAAAAACGTTTTACATAAAACTCATAACAAATTGGAGGGTACGAAATATGAAGATCACAGATACTATCAGATACGCAGGTGTAAATGACCATCAGGTTGACCTTTTTGAAGGACAGTATAAGGTTCCGAACGGAATGTCCTACAACTCTTACGTGATCCTGGATGACAAGATCGCGGTTATGGATACCGTAGATGCCAACTTTACACATGAATGGCTCGACAATATCCAGCAGATCCTCGACGGACGCAGACCGGATTACCTGATCGTTCAGCATATGGAACCGGACCATGCAGCAAACGTGGCAAACTTCCTCAAAGTTTATCCGGACACCACAGTTGTTTCCAACAAAAAAGCATTCAACATGATCCAGAACTTCTTTGATCTCGACCTCGAGGGACGCAAGATCGAAGTAGAAAACGGCGGTACACTTTCTCTTGGATTCCATCAGCTTACTTTTGTCTTTGCTCCGATGGTACACTGGCCGGAAGTTATGGTGACTTATGACAGCACAGAAAAAGTTCTGTTTTCCGCAGACGGTTTCGGCAAATTCGGTGCGCTCGATGTAGAGGAGCCATGGGATGACGAAGCAAGACGTTACTTCATCGGTATCGTAGGAAAATACGGAAAACAGGTTCAGGCGCTTCTCAAAGTTGCTGCAACACTTGATATCCAGAAGATCTGTCCGCTTCATGGTCCTGTACTCACTGAAGATCTTGGCCATTATATCGGACTCTATGACACCTGGTCCTCCTACACACCGGAGACAGACGGAATCGTGATCGCCTATACTTCCGTATATGGTCACACCAGAGACGCTGTATATCTCCTTGCAGAAAAACTCAAATCCAAAGGATGTCCGCGGGTTCTCGTCTATGACCTTGCAAGAGACGATATGTCCCAGGCTCTCAGCGACGCTTTCCGTTATTCCAAACTGGTCCTTGCAACCACCACTTACAATGCGAGCATCTATCCGTTCATGAATGACTTTATCACCAGACTGGTAGAGCATAATTTCCAGAACCGCACGGTAGGAATCATCGAAAACGGCTCCTGGGCTCCTCTGGCAGCCAAAGTCATGAAAGAAATGATGGCTCCGTGCAAAAAGATCGACTGGTTAAAGAACAACGTCCACATCTGGTCCGCTGTAAAAGAAGAAAACAGAAAAGAGATCGAGGCAATGACCGATGAACTCTGCAAAGAATATATCGCCAAGAACGATACTCTCGCAAACAAAAATGATATGTCTGCACTTTTCCGTATCGGATACGGTCTCTATGTTGTGACTTCCAACGATGGAAAACGTGACAACGGACTGATCGTAAACACTGTTACCCAGCTGACCGATAACCCGTACCGTGTAGCAGTCAACATCAACAAAGCCAACTACTCTCACCATGTGATCCAGCAGACTGGTGTCCTGAATGTAAACTGTCTGTCCGTCGAAGCACCGTTCTCTGTTTTTGAAAGATTCGGTTTCCAGTCCGGCAGAACTGCTGACAAATTCGCAGGCCAGAAAGTCAACCGTTCCGGCAACGGACTTGTATTCCTGGACAAATACATCAACGCATTCATGTCCCTCAAGGTAGAGCAATATGTTGACCTCGGAACCCATGGCATGTTCATCTGCAGTGTCACCGAAGCCCGTGTCATGAGCGACCAGGAGACCATGACCTACACCTACTACCAGAACAACGTCAAACCAAAACCGCAGACCGAAGGAAAGAAAGGCTTTGTCTGCAAAGTCTGCGGCTACATCTACGAAGGCGACGAACTCCCGGAAGACATCATCTGCCCGCTGTGCAAACACGGCGCTGTAGATTTCGAGCCGATCCAGTAAAAAACCTCCAATTCAGATCATTGTGATCTGCTAAACCATTCAATCCATAAATAAAACCGCTGCCAGAAACAGATAGGAACATCTGCCTGGCGGCGGTTTTGCTTTATTTTGCTATCCTTTAATGACCTTGGAAAAAGTAATGGCAAATTAGACCATCCAAATTTCAGGCTATAAATGACTAGCAAACAGATAAGTACAAATAAAGTCCACCAAAATCTCGGAATTAATTGGCTTAAACTATAGCAAATACATAACAAGTCAATAAAATTACTCTAAACTGGTTGGTTCAAATTATAGTAAGTTCATATCAAGCCAATAAAACTCTTGAAATCGGGGCTGCTGCCGCAAAAATGATCTCTCATCTTTGCAGCAACAACCCCTTTATGTGAATGAATATTCGAAAATAAGTATGAAGGCATTATTATAAAAATAGATTTATGATCATCAATTCTATGACTCCCACTCCTGCCATAACCATGGAAACAGCCGTTTTGCATTTCAGCTGATCTTTCATTTCTGTCAGGCCAAACATTCCATTCGCCACCATATACTGACAGAAACTGCTTCCGGAATGGAGTTCCGCTGACAATATCCCGGAAGATGTTTTATAGGATAGGAAAATCTCACAATAATTTCGTCAGTTCCTTCATATTCAGGATCACTTCATCCGCGCCTGCATCGATGAATTTTTCTTTCACGGACTGGATCTTTAATGCTTCCATATTTTTGAAGATCATATATGAGTACGGACGTCCCACATTTCCTGTGGAATCCGGGCTGAACCATGCATCCGGCTCGTATCCGTTTTCCTTTGCTTTGGCGGTCACGATCGCCATCATCTTGTCGGTATAACCGGTTGTGGAACCGATCTTGATATCTTTCTTTCTCAGTTCCTCTATCGTTTCCAGAACATATGGCTTTACTTCTGCAAACTGATCGAGGATTCCCAGAAGTTTCTCCTCAAACAGAGAGTAAAGTTTTTCTACGTCATCTTCTGCCCAGTCAAAAATTACTGCTTTATATGTACTCATTTTGCTTTTCCTCACTTATTTTTATCTGTTCTGTTCCAGAAACTCTTTGATAAGTTCTGAAACTTTCAGGATGTCTTCTTTGTAGATTTCTCCGATGTTTCCGATCCGGAAAGTGTCTGCCTCTGTTACTTTTCCAGAGTAGATCGCATAGCCGCGTTCTTTGATATACTGATACATATCTGCAAAGGAAAAGCTTGCATTTTCCGGATAGAAGAAGGTTGTGATGATCGGTCCCTGATGCTCCTCGTCGATGTATGGACGGATGCCAAGTTCCTTCATTTTCTCGATCAGAAGACGGTTATTTTCCACATATCTCTGATGTCTTGCAGGGATTCCTCTCTCTGCTTCCATCTCCTTTAATGCCTGATAAAATGCAAGAACTACATGTGTCGGAGAAGTAAATCTCCATTTGCCATCCTTGTTCATAGTCTCCCACTGGTCATAGAGGTCAAGAGAAAGGCTTCTTGCTTTGCCTTTGGATTCGATCAGTTTCTGTTTGTTTGCAATGATGAAGGAAAATCCCGGTACGCCCTGGATGCATTTGTTTGCACTGCTGATGATAAAGTCGATTCCCCATTCTCCGACCGGGATATCCACACCACCGAAACTGCTCATTGCATCTACGATCATAGTACGTCCATTTTCTTTGACTACTTTTGCGACAGACTCAATATCATTCAGGATTCCAGAGGTTGTCTCACTGTGAACCATGGATACATGTGTGATGGCAGGATCGTTCTTCAGGATCTCATTTACCTTGCCTGCATCCGGCACTCTGTCGTATTTTTCATGGTAGATCGTATAGTCGATCCCGGCATGTTTTACGATATCCTCCATACGTTCTCCGTATGCTCCCTTTGCACAGATCAGGAGTTTCTCGTCTGCTCCGATCACGCTGGTAAGTACAGATTCCACACCAAAAGTACCGCTTCCCTGCATCAGAATGGCAGTGTATTCATCCTCAGATACATGTGCAAGTTCCAGCAGTTTTTTTCTGATCTCCTGAGTGATACTTTGTAATCATCATCCCAGGTGCAGTGGTCAAACAGCATTTCTTTACCGTATCGGTAGTTGTCAGTGGTCCAGGTGTCAGTAATTTATAATTTTTCATGATGGTTTTTTCCTCTTTTCAGTTATTTTTAAATCCTCTCCAGCACCTCCCCAATATCAGAATTGATGCAGATCGCCTGGCTGCGGATCTCGTTTGGGCATTCGGCCTGGCCGTAGTTCAGGCAGGCGTAAGTGTTCTGATGGTTCTTAAGCGTCATCTGCCAGAACGAGTATTTGATGATCCCTGGCGTGTTATATCCAACGCCTAATTCCAGATAAAGTGTCTTTAATCCGTCGCGTGTACGAAGGAAATTGGAGTACCGCTCTGCTGCCTGATGCCAGCCTTCGTCCTGCACAAAGGTATTGTCAGCCCGAAGATTCATCGTCATCGGCTTTCCACAGTACGGGCAGTGTGGGACGAGTTCTGTTGGAACCCTCATATCTTTCTGCTGCTGTACCATCTCACAGACGAGCTCTTCATTATCATAAGTTTCCTGACAGCACGGCTCGCTGCACTGAAAAAGTCCATAGTCCCCCTGTGTATAAAACAGTCGTTTCTTATCAAATCCTGCCTTCTGGAAACAGTGATCTACATTCGTTGTCAGCACAAAATAGTCCTTGTCCCGCACCAGTTCCAGCAGCTTCTCATACACCGGTTTCGGTGCATCCATGTAACGGTTGATATAGATATAACGGCTCCAGTACGCCCAGTATTCTTCCAGCGTCTCATACGGATAAAAACCGCCGGAATACATATCCGAGAAATCATATTTCGCCGCAAAATCTGAGAAATGTGCCCGGAATCTTTCTCCTGCATACGTAAATCCTGCCGATGTCGATAGTCCCGCACCGGCACCGATCACAACTGCATCAGCCTCCTCAAGCGCTGTCCGAAGTCGCCCGATCTCCTTCTCATAATGTTCCTCTGTCATTCTGTTCCTGGTCTTTGAAAACATCGCAGACACCTCTCTTATCTATTTATTTCGTAAAAAAACAGCCTGTATCATCAGACTGTTTTTATTTTTTCTATATTCTATAAATGAGCAAGTTCGTGATTTTGCATAAAAGAAA
>NZ_FR886705.1:0-9331 GCF_000436615.1 Blautia sp. CAG:237 | reverse complement strand
CTTTATGCGTCATACTAACTTAATGACATTGGACAGAGTCCTTCTTTTTTTGTTCAAAGTGCATAAAAACAGAAGCTAAACTTTGTCTACAATTTAAGTTTCGCGAGAAACCTATTGATTTTACAGAGGCAGTGGGGTTATGATAAACTCACCAAAAGGGAACAGGACAGACGTGTCCGGGGTAATGTTTCGTAAACTTCTGGTGCTGCGCAGCCTTCATACTTGTAAACAAACATCATGGAGGAAAGAAAAGATGAAAAATAAAAAAATTATCAGCGTATTAATGGTCGGTGCCTTAATGGCAGGTATGCTCACTGTAACTGGATGCGGCGGATCTTCCGACGGGGATTCTTCTGCAAAGGGTGGAAAAACGGAGCTGGAACTGTTTTCCAGTAAAGCAGAAAACAAAGACGTTCTTCAGCAGCTTGTAGATAAATTCAATGAAACACATGAGGACGTGACGATCAAGATCACAGCTCCGGCAGATGCAGGAACTGTATTAAAGACAAGAATGGCAAAGAACGATATGCCTGACATCGTAATGATGGGTGGAGACAACAACTATACAGAAGTAGAGAGTGCAGGAATGCTGGTTGACTTAAGTGATCAGGATTACATCTCCAACATCCAGGATTCTTATATGCAGATGGTTTATGACGTAAACAAAGACAAAGAAGAAAAAGCATACGGCGTTCCATACGCAACAAACGCATCTGGTGTCATCTATAACGTAGACAAATTTGAAGAACTCGGGCTTGAAATTCCAAAGACATGGGATGAGTTCATTGACGTACTTGACCAGATCAAAGATGCAGGAGAGCAGCCGCTTCTTATGACTTACAAAGATGCATGGACAAGCCTCTGCCCATGGAACAGCATGGCACCTGACCTTCAGCCGGAAGGATTCACAGACGACCGTAAAGAAGGCAAAACAACATTCGTGGGAACTCACGAAGAGATCGTAGAAAAATATCTGACACTCCTTGACTATGCACAGGATGACTTCATGGGTCTGACTTATGATGATGGAAACAAAGCTTTTGCAAACGGTGATTCAGTCATGATCATCAACGGAAACTGGGCGATCAATCAGTACAAGAGTGCTAATGCAGATCTGAATGTCAACATGTTTGCACTTCCGGCATCCAATGATGAATCCAAAAACTATGTAACATCAGGTGTTGACGTACTTCTTGGCGTATGCAAGGACAGCGCAAACGAAGATATGGCAAAAGAATTCGTTTCCTTCATGATGGAGCCGGAAAACGCACAGACCTATATCGACGATCAGTTCGCATTCTCCGCTATCAAAGGTGTAGAGCAGAACAATGAAACAGTTGCTGGTGTCAAAGAAGATATCGCCAACGGCAAAGTAGCAAACTTCCCGGATCACTACTATCCGTCAGGATTTGATCTTTCCGCACTTATTTCTGAAATGTGCCTGAACTATTCCAATGGAATGGACAATCAGGAAAATATGGACCAGTTCCTGAAACAGTGTGATGAAAAATACGACATCGCTAATGTAGATTAAGTGAGGAGATGATCCCATGAAGAAAAAAACAGCCCGCAAAAGACCTGCTGTTAATAAAGTTTATTACATTTATGTAGGAATCCTTGCAACATTATTCTTTGTCTTCCATACGATCCCGTTCCTGAGAGGCGTTTTGTACAGCTTTACGGACTGGAAAGGATATGGAGACTGGAACTTTGTCGGTCTGCGCAACTATCTGCACATGTTCTCAGATGCAGATACAGGAAATGCATACCTGTTCACTTTCAAGTTTGCAGTGATCGCAACGATCCTTGTAAATGTGATCAGTCTGATCCTTGCGTGTGCACTGAATGCGAAGATCAAATTCAAAAACACGATCAAAGCTTTTTACTTTCTTCCATATATGCTTGGAAGCCTGATCGTTGGATTTATTTTTAACTATATTTTTGCAAACCTGATCCCACAGCTCGGAAAGAGCCTCGGGATCCAGGCATTAAGCGTAAACATCCTTGGTACCAATCATGCGATATGGGGAATCATCGCCGTTGCTGTATGGACCGGATGTGCATTCAACACCCTGATCTATATCGCAGGCCTGCAGTCTATTGATACGGATGTGTACGAAGCAGCAGACCTCGACGGAGCAACCGGCTTCCGCAGATTTACCAAGATCACCTTCCCGCTTCTGGCACCGTCCTTTACCATCAACATGGTACTTTCTGCAAAAGGATACCTGATGGTTTACGACCAGATCATGGCGATGACAGAAGGTGGACCGGGAACCAGTACAACTTCTATCGCAGTACTTATTTATAAGAAAGGCTTCGGCGGCGGTCAGTTTGCTTACCAGTCAGCCAACGCAGTCATGCTTTTTATCGTAGTAGTATTGATTTCCGTGTTCCAGTTACGTATACTTGAAAAGAGAGAGGAGAAATTAGGATGAAACGTCGTACAGCAAACGTAAAAGAACGTTACAACTGGCCTGTGACCATTCTTCTGATCGCAGGAATCGTGCTGATCATCCTTCTGCCTCTGTATATGGCACTGATGATCGCAATCAAAGATCCGTCAGACATGAACAATATCCTGACATTTCCGACAAAACTTCGTCTTCAGAACTTTGTCGATGCCTGGAATATGACAAATTTCCCGAGGAAATTTTTTAACACAGCTTTTATTACCGTGATCAACCTGATCTTTACCCTGATCACAAACTCATTCGCAGCATATGCGATCACAAGAAACAGAAAGAAGAGTAAATTCTTCTCAATCATGTATTACTACTTTATCAGTGCAATGTTCATTCCGTTCCAGGTAATCATGCTTCCGTTAGTTGTACAGGCAAATACTTTCCATCTGGACAACATCTACGGAATCACATTCCTGTATATCATCTTCGGTCTGCCGATGAACACCTTCCTTTATACAGGTGCTGTCAAAGCAATCCCGGAGGCACTGGATGAAGCAGCAATGATCGATGGTGCAAACCCGATCCAGACATTCAGCCGGATCATTTTCCCGGTACTGAAACCTACCACTGCAACCGTAGCAATCCTTTCATTTATGTGGACATGGAACGACTTCACCATGCCGCTGGTACTTTTGAGCGATGAGAGTCAGCAGACATTACAGCTTGCACAGTACGTATTCAAAAAACAGTTCTCTGTAGATTACAACCTGGCATTCGCATCCTATCTGCTGGTTCTTGCCCCTGTACTGATCGTATACCTCTTCTGCCAGAAATGGATCATGAATGGTGTTGTTGCCGGAGCAGTCAAATAATGATACCAGGAGTTATAGTTCAGAATGTCGTTCCTGCCTGCAGGATACGACATTTCGAACTTTGATCATGCCAGTTATGCGAAAGTAGTGATTCACGGAGTAATTCTAAGGTGTCGATGAATCAAATCATAAGAAACAGGAGGCTCAAATAGCATGGAAAAAAAATGGTGGAAAGAAAGCGTCGTATATCAAATATATCCCAAAAGTTTTAATGACAGCAATGGAGATGGCATTGGAGATATCAGAGGAATCATACAGAAACTTGATTATCTGAAAGAACTTGGCGTAAATGTGCTGTGGATTTCTCCTATGCTTGAGTCTCCACAGGATGACAATGGTTACGATATCTCTGATTATCAGAAGATCTACAAAGACTACGGAACAATGGAAGACTACGAAGAACTGCTTGCCGAGGCACACAAACGCGGCATCAAGATCCTGATGGATCTCGTTGTCAATCACACTTCCGATGAACACAACTGGTTCATCGAAAGCCGCAAGTCCAAAGACAATCCGTACCGTGATTATTATATCTGGAAAGATCCTGTCAATGGAAAAGAACCAAACAACTGGGGTGGGGTATTTGGCGGTTCCGCATGGGAATATGATGCCCAGACCCAAATGTATTACCTGCATCTGTTCTCGAAGAAACAGCCGGATCTCAACTGGGAAAACGAAAAAGTCCGCCAGGAAGTTTATGATATGATGACATTCTGGTGTGAAAAAGGAATCGATGGCTTCCGTATGGATGTTATCAGTATGATTTCCAAAGATCAGGCATTTCCGGACGGAGAAATGAACAATAGCCTCTATGGTGATTTTGGACCATATTGCGTACATGGTCCGAGGGTTCATGAATTTCTTCAGGAAATGAACAGAGAAGTACTTTCCAGATATGATATCATGACAGTTGGTGAAACTTCAGGAGTTACTATCGAAGAGGCACAGAAATATGCGGGAGAAGCCGGAAAAGAACTGAATATGGTATTTCAGTTTGAGCATGTGGATAATGGAAGCGGTGATTACGGAAAGTGGACAACTGAGAAATATGATTTCAAAGAGTTCAAGCGCATCATGATCAAATGGCAGGAAGAACTTCAGGGCAAAGCATGGAACAGCCTGTTTCTTGGAAATCATGATCAGCCGAGAAGTGTCAGCCGATTTGGAAATGACAATCCGGCATACAGAGAGACTTCCGCAAAAATGCTGGCGACCTGTCTTCATATGATGCAGGGAACACCATATGTGTATCAGGGTGAAGAGCTTGGTATGACAAATGTCTACTTCGACAAACTGGAAGACTATCGTGATATTGAGAGTATCAATTTCTTTACAGAACTTACGGAATCAGGACTTATGACTCCGGAATACATGATGAAATGTCTGATGCTGAGAAGTCGTGACAACGCGAGAACTCCGATGCAGTGGGATACTTCCGCGCAGGCAGGATTTACAGACGGTGAGTCCTGGATCAAAGTGAACCCGAACTATAAAGAGATCAATGCGGCGCAGCAGCTCAAAGATCCGAACTCTATTTTCCATTACTATCAGAAACTGATCAGCCTGCGTAAAGAAAAAGACATCATCGTTTATGGTGAGTTTGAACCGCTTTATCGTGACGACGAGCAGATTTTTGCTTACACAAGAAAACTGGATCAGGAAAAACTTCTGACAGTCTGCAATTTCACTGACAAGGACGCAGAAGTAGAAGTACCGGAAGAATTTAAAGGTGCAGAATGCCTGATCACAAACCTTGGCAGAACTGCATTTGATGGCAAAATCATTCTGAAACCATATGAGGCATTTGTATTATATAAATAAGAGGTAACACAGAGATGATCAGAAAATACAGATATGGAACTCCGTTTGACACGGAGGCACTGACCGAAAAAATCGAAACAACTGAGGGCATTTTTCCATATGGAAAGATCAGTCAGGAAGAAGGATTTGCTTTTACCTATATCATGGACGAAGATGACATCGTCTATGGCCTGGGTGAATCCAACCGCGGAATCAACAAAAGAGGCTACTGCTACATCAGCAACTGCACAGATGATCCGGAGCATACAGAGGACAAGCGTTCTCTGTACGGAGCTCACAACTTCATTATCGTGAGCGGTAAGACGACGTTTGGATTGTTTTTTGACTATCCGTCAAAACTGACCTTTGACATCGGATATACCAGAATGGATACACTTAAAGTATCCTGCGAAAATGCGGATGTGGATATCTATGTGATCGAGGGTAAAAATGCTTATGATATTGTAAAACAGTTCCGCCATGTGATCGGGCGCAGCTACATCCCGCCGAAGTTTGCTTTTGGTTTCGGACAGAGCCGCTGGGGTTATACCACAAAGGAAGATTTCCGCACTGTTGCAAAAGGATATCGCGAGAATCACATCCCGATCGATATGATCTACATGGATATTGATTACATGCAGTCTTTTAAGGACTTCACACTGAGCGAAGAAAACTTCCCGGATTTTCCGGAATTTGTACAGGAAATGAAGAATCAGGATATTCGTCTGATTCCAATCATCGATGCCGGAGTCAAGGTCGAACCGGGATACGATGTTTACGAGGAAGGCGTCAGAAACAACTATTTCTGCAAGAGAGAGGACGGAAGTGATTTCGTCGCAGCCGTGTGGCCGGGAGATACCCACTTCCCGGATATGCTGAATAAGGATGCCAGAAAGTGGTTTGGAGACAAATATCGTTTCCTTATTGAACAGGGAATTGAAGGCTTTTGGAACGATATGAACGAGCCGGCAATCTTTTATTCCTCTGAAGGACTTAAAGAAGCAAAAGAACTTGCCGGAGAGTTTGCAAAAGACACAGAAGGCAGGGTCCATCCGTGGGATATGCAGGCAAAGATGAAAGGCATTGCAAACAATCCGGAGGATTACAGAAGATTTTACCACAATGTGGATGGCAAAAAAATCCGTCACGACAAAGTGCATAACCTTTTTGGCTACAACATGACAAGAGCAGCAGGGGAAGCCTTTGAGCGTATTGATCCGGAAAAACGTTTCCTGATGTTCTCCAGATCTTCCTACATCGGAATGCACCGTTACGGTGGAATATGGACCGGTGACAATAAATCCTGGTGGTCACACATCCTTCTTAATCTGAAGATGATGCCATCTCTGAATATGTGTGGCTTCATGTACACAGGTGCCGACCTTGGCGGATTTGGCGCAGATACAACCAGAGATCTGGTGCTCCGTTTCCTTGCTTTGGGTGTATTCACCCCGTTAATGCGTAATCATGCGGCAGAAGGAACCAGAGAGCAGGAATGCTACCAGTTCGAAAACATCGAGGATTTTCGAAATGTCATTAATACCAGATACCGTCTCGTACCGTATCTGTACAGCGAGTACATGAAAGCTGCACTGAACGATGACATGTACTTCAAACCGCTCGGCTTCGTTTATCCGGATGACAAGATGGCGATTCGCGTAGAAGACCAGCTCATCCTCGGAAACGAGATCATGATCGCACCGGTCTACGAGCAGAATGCAAGAGGACGCTACGTTTACCTGCCGGAAGAAATGAAATTCATCAAGTTCCTGCCAGACGGAACCATTTCCGAAGAAATCCTCGCCAAAGGAGTTCATTATGTAGACGTAGCACTCAACGAAGTACCACTCTTCATCAGAAGCGGCAAATGCATCCCGCTCGCAGAAGTGGCAGAGTGCGTGAAAGATATTGATACAGAGCACCTCAAGATGCTTGGCTATGAAGGCAGCAGCTATACTCTGTACGAAGATGACGGAATCCATAAAGATTATAATGAGAAAGAAAATTATAGGGTTCTGACGAAATAGGGTAATATTGAATTTGGATATGTGTGAATGAAAGCAGGGCTGACAGTCTGTTTGGGATTGTTGGCTCTGTTTTTTATGTAAGTCGGATGCTTTCCTCACAAAAGGAAAGAGATTTTTCAAATTCAAATTATAATGATATCAAGCGAGTCTATTCTATTTGGGTATGCATGAATATGCCAGAAAATAGTTTGGAACATATTCATCTGGTGAAAGACAGTATTGTAAACTTCCATGCCTGGAAGGGAAAAATGGACTTGATTAATATCGTAATGATCGGGCTTGCCGAAGAACTTCCGAAGCATGAGGAAAAATACGAGTTACATAGATTACTGGGAGCATTGTTGTCTCAGGATTTAACGGTAAACGAAAAACTGGACATCATTGGAAATGAATATGCAATTCCAATAGAAAAGGATTTCAGAGAGGATGTGAGTATTATGTGTAATTTAAGCCAGAAAATTAAAGAGACTGGAATTGAAACCGGAATTGAAATGGGTAAACGGGAAATGATCATGAAAATGTACAACAAAGGCTATACAGCTGCTCAGATCGCGGATGTGGCAGAAATGGACGAAGAACAGATAAAAGATATTATAAAAAATTCTGAATTGTTGACAGTATAAGAAATCCAGGTAAATGAATGTAAGGATGTGTAGATAAGATTAAGGCTGGCAGTCGTATGAGATGACTGTCAGCCTTAATTTTTATATCTTGAGTGTTTTCTTACAGGAAGAGGTTTTTTGATATTGGTGAAGCCGAGGATATAGTCGGCAGAGACCTGATAATACTGACACAGTGCAATCAAATGTCGGATTGGCATTTCATTGGCTCCGCGTTCGTATCGGGCATACATAGTCTGAGAGGTTCCGAGATATTCTGCAATCTGAGTCTGCGTACAGTCGGCATCTTCACGAAGATCCCGAATTCGTTGTATATAATTCAAATAAAGCCTCCTTCCATGCAATTTAGGTAAACTTTACCATAGTACATATATTTATCATTGCAATCAGTAAATATATGTACTAAAATTAAATCAAATCAAGCACCAGAGAAGAAATAATGCATAAAAATAATGAAATTTGCAGGAATAAAAGAACAATTTGTACTAGAAAAACAAAAGGCTCAAAAAGAACAACCTGTTGTTTTGCTATAATCTGCAAATAAAACACAAAAAAGAGGAAACAGAGTATGAAAAAGAAAGCAAAGAAGTGGTTTAGCTGTATAACGGCGGCTGCACTGGTGATGTTTACGGTGAACTTGCCAATAGATGTACTTGCCAGCGACTTTGAGGATGGGGTGGAGACTTCGGTAGAGGATGAGCAGATGGATTTTTCAGATATGGAAAATTCAGAGGACTTGGAAATCGAAGATGTTCCAGAAGATGTACTAGTGGAAGAGGAAACAGATACAGAGGAGGGAGCATCAGATTTAGAAATAGAAACAGAGTTATTTACGGATACAGAGGAAATAACAGAATCAATAGATGAAATTTTAAGTGAAACTGGCTCAGAAATAAATACTTTTTCCAGCCGGGCAGGAGGAATGACAACAGGAGAAAATGGATATTCACTTATAAAACAGTTTGAGAGTTGTCGTTTGACGGCATATAAGGCAGTTTCAACAGAAAAATACTATACAATAGGATGGGGACATTACGGCTCAGACGTCTATGCAGGGATGACAACTACTCAGGCACAGGCAGACCAGTATTTAAAGCAGGATGTTGCGAAGACAGAGAATTCGGTAAATAGTTTTCTTAATTCTAATAGAATTACAATAGGACAAAATCAGTTTGATGCGTTGGTTAGTTTTACATATAATTTGGGAAATGTATGGGTTAGTACGGAAACTTTTCAATTAAAGACAATTTTGAAAAATGGATATACAGAGCATTCTGATGCACAAATACGTACAGCATTTACAAACTGGAATAAATCAGGAGGTCAAGTCTTAGCGGGATTGACAAGAAGGCGAAATGCTGAAGCGGATTTGTTTTTATCCAATAGAAAGCCAGATCCAATAACGACAACTCCATCCATATGGAAAAACAGTGACAGCTATACAGTAGGAGATATGGTAAAATTCACCTGAAACAGCGTAGACCATGCGACAGGATACTGGTTTGTTGTATGGTATAAAGGGGAACAGATCGTCACAACACAGGTTTCCGGAAGTTCAGAGTATACACTGTATAATTTAACCTATTGTGCTACTTCAAATAAATTAT
>NZ_FR886704.1:5787-36837 GCF_000436615.1 Blautia sp. CAG:237 | reverse complement strand
TTCGTTTCTGTGTTGGGAAAATGAACGGAAACACTTGATTTTACTGACTTTCTTCAATGTAACCTTATTATAACGTCCTCCCCCCACCCCACCGCTTCATTCGGATACTCATTAAATCCGGGCAGGGGCTGCGCGCCTCGTCTTAAGTAGGCTTTGACTTTCTCGCCCCAGAGGAATGGGTCGTTTCGTTGTATGATGCCCCATTCCATCAGGAGGGCGGCGGAGCCGGTGACGAAGGGAGTGGAGAAAGAAGTTCCGGTGACAGTGGTATAGGCACCGCCGGGAGTGGGGGCGGTGATGTTTACTCCGGGGGCGACGAGATCCGGTTTGGGGAATGAGAGATTCGATCCGCCGCGGCCGGAGAAATCGGCGTAGGCGTTTAGTCTGGAGTCATAGGCTCCTACGGTGATCACTTTGGCTGCAGTGGATGGGATCGTGAGTGTTTCTGCAGCGATCGGACGGTAAAATCCGGTCACTGGGTTCAGGACATTTCCCCCCGGAAGCCACAGGTTATAATTACCCTCCCGGATTCGTCTGCCATGCAGATGAATCTTCCAGATTCCACTGGTGAGGTATGTCTCTACAGGGATAAAATCAAAATAAATCTCCTGCGTTACCTGAAAAGGTCCCGGCTTTCCGTAGTAAATCAATAAATCTGTTTCCCCTGCACGGTATCTCTGTGTGCCGATTTTTTCCGAAAGTGTTGGCAGTCTTTCGCCAGATGGCGTTTCTATGGAAATCTCGATCTCATCTGCATAGGCTTTCCATAACTGCAGATTCAAAGTTGTCTCATAAGTCCCAATACTCATTTCCACAGTTTCTGTCTGTCCCTGTCGAAGCTGTCCCGCCGTATGGATCCGGTCATTTCCATTATTTCCGCTTCCTACACAGATGACAGAACGTCCTACATTCGCTGCGTTGCTGAGATATGTTTCCAGCAGAGAATCCCCTTGATGTGAACCGTAGTTATTCCCAAAGCTGATATTTATAGCAATCGGTCTTCCCATCTTCACCGCCTGCCGGATCAGATAATCAATCCCCTCCATCAGTTCCGTTGTCCGTGGAAAAGAATTTTCCCGTGCATTTCCCATTTTTACAACGAGTAGATCACTTTCATAGGCCACACCGCGATTTACTCCTCCTGATGCTCTCCCATTTCCCGCCGCGATTCCAAGAACTGCTGTCCCATGTCCACTGAAATCTCTGGATGGAACAAGGCGCCTGCCCTCAGTTTCCCCAAGTACAAGCGCCTTATCTATTTCTTCTTTCGTATATTCAGTTCCTGTCACATAACCTCTTGGTGGCTTTCCATCCAGACTCTGATCCCATAATCGCAGGATCCGGCTGCTGCCATCCTCATTTCTGAAATCCGGATGAAAATAGTCCACTCCGGAATCCACAACGCCAACCAGAATCCCTTCGCCGGTCAATCCGTTTGCACCAGCCTGTACCGGCAGGATGCAGCTCGCCTCTCTCGCCTGAAGCGTCTCAAAATAAAGTCGCTTGGGCTTTTCTATAAATTCAATCTGTTCTCTGTCTGAGTATGCATCAATTTCTGATTCCGGTAAAGTCACTACTGCATAACCTCCAAACAGCGGAACTACCTGAATTCCATCACCGCCAAGGCCACTTTCCGGTCCGCTGTATTTTATGATCACATCCCATACTTTTGTGGCTGAATCGTACCCAACATTCAGATTTTCCGATTTTGCCCGTTCCTGTGGCGTTGCCTCCATTGCAAGATTAAGAAGATTATCTATTTTCTGATCCGGCATAAAGATCTCATTTCAGATAGCACATTTACTTTATTATATGCTCCTCTTTTTCCAGTATATTCTAGCAGTTTTCCAATACATTGATTTCCATTTTCTGCTTCACCCGTTTCTGCGTTATAACCTCCACAGCAAGATTTAATAGATTATCAATTCTCTGTGAATAATTGATCATATACAATCAGAGAAACAATGGTTATCCTGGATTTCTGCATCGAAAAATCTTTCTTCTCTTATATCCGATGCTAATAAACTAACCCGAGGTCTGCTTCACTGCTTACCTGATTTGATCAAAACCCATAATTTTACATAGATTTTGCATTACTCTGCATTTGCATTTTACAATTTCTCTTTATAATGAAAACAAATCAAAAAAACAACTGCTTTCATTAAGAAATGAGGGATTACAATGTATAAGACTTTATGGAATCATATCAAAAAAAATACAAAGAAACATACTACCGCATCCGTTTTTCTCCCTGTTCTGGTGCTTGGATGGACAGTGATCGGACTTCTTGCTGGTGCTCTGATCTGTCCGTTCCTCCAGGTGGCTGTGCTTGTCAAAGCAACAGTTGTTCTTTGCACCGGTGGATATGCGGGATTGATCTTCGGATTCTTCGGCGGTATCTTCTATATCTATCGCGGTACTGTAAAAAAATCTCACACTGCTGTCAATTCAGTACCGTCCATTTCCTTCAGATAAGACAACAAAACACACCTGCAAGCTGCCCTCTGTGGCAGCTTTTTTATTGCCCGCATGTCAAAAAGAAAAACCATCAGTGATTCCATTCTACGCTCATCCCAATGCCACATCCAGAACCATCATCAGTGAAAATCCCACCGCAAAGAAGATCGTTCCGATATTCGAATGCTCTCCCACAGACATTTCAGGGATCAGTTCCTCGACAACAACATAGAGCATGGCTCCTGCCGCAAAGCTCAGAAGATACGGCAGTGCCGGAACGATCAGCCCGGCTGCAAGAATTGTCAGCACTGCTCCGATCGGCTCCACGATTCCTGATAACACACCGCCGACAAAAGCTTTTGTTTTTCCCATTTCTTCAGAGCGAAGCGGCATGGAGATGATCGCACCTTCCGGGAAGTTCTGGATCGCAATTCCAAGAGAAAGTGCCAGCGCTCCCATCATGGTGATCTGCGCTTTCCCTGTCAGATATCCGGCATAGACTACGCCCACCGCCATTCCTTCCGGGATATTGTGAAGCGTGACCGCAAGCACCAGCATGGTCGTCCTCTGCTGACAGCTTTTTGGTTCCTCTGCCTGGTCACTGTGCTGATGCAGATGCGGCACGATGTGATCCAGCATCAGCAGAAAAAGTACCCCTATCCAGAAACCGATCAGTGCCGGAACAAATGAAAATTTTCCCATTTCCACTGACTGATCGATCGCCGGAATTAAAAGGCTCCATATCGAAGCCGCTACCATCACCCCTGCTGCAAAACCGGTTAGACACCGCTGCACATAGGCGTTGAGATCTTTTTTCATAAAAAAGACGCAGGCGGCTCCCGCCGAGGTACCTATGAACGGGATCAGTATCCCGTAAAACGCATTCATATCCATCACTTAATTCCTCCTTATTTATATTTTAAGTTAGTTTTATTTAACTTTATTCATAAACAGTATAACCACATGCCATACTTTATGCAATTGCTTCTTTTTTATTGAAAAAATTTATTGACAGGAGTCACCGTATTTGTTATAGTTGGAGCAATCGACTGAGGTCAAATCTCAGGATATAAATAAACTCAATCAGTTTACGTGAGGGAGTAATTTGCACGAAGAACGTGTGATTTGTCAACATACTGGTATTTTGTACCTGGCAAATCTTAATGAATGAGACTCATGTATGCAGCAAAACAATACATACAGCGCTTTTGTACGTCTGTACTGTTTTGCTGCATACATGAGTCTTTTTGCGTGTTCAGATACTTTCTTAAGAAAAAAGGAAAAGGAGATTTTGTTATGGCACTCGTTATTGAACTATTTTTGTTAGGTGTTGGGCTTTCTATGGATGCTTTTGCAGTTTCTGTCTGTAAGGGGCTCGGTATGAGAAAGCTGAACAAGAAACAGGCACTCATCATCGGGCTTTACTTCGGCGGATTTCAGGCATTGATGCCGTTTGTCGGCTGGCTCCTCGGCAGCCAGTTCCAGAAATATATCACAAGCATTGACCACTGGATCGCATTCATCCTGCTTGGCTTCATCGGCGGCAAAATGATGATCGAAGCAGTCCGGGAATGGAACGAAGAGGAAGTTGTCGATGTCATGGACGCACCGATCGACCACAAAAACATGCTTGTTCTCGCTGTCGCAACCAGTATTGACGCACTCACTGTCGGAATCACATTTGCTTTCCTCGGAACTCCGATCGTAGAAGCGATCACCATCATCGGGATCACAACCATGGTCATCTCCATCGCCGGAGTTGTTGTTGGAAACTTCTTCGGAAGTAGATACAAGAGCAAAGCTGAGTTTATCGGCGGCCTGATCCTTGTTCTCCTTGGGCTCAAGATCCTTCTGGAGCACCTCGGTATCCTGGTTTTCTGATGAAATAATAAAACATCTGCATTTTCTCTCTCAAAAAATTCAATCGTTCCCTCAGAGATCACTGCTTTCTCTTTGCGGAGTCCGACCAGTTTCTTATAGAAAGAGTAAATAGAATCCGGATCCTGCATTTCTTTTTCCGCATTGATTTCTTTATAATTATCAATTACAGAAATCCATGGTTCCGCTTCTGAAAAACCTGCATTTACATCTGCCGACCACTGCATTGGAGTTCTACTGTTGTCTCTGGATTTTGCTGCAAGGATTTCCAGTGCTTCCTCCTTTGACTTTCCTTCTGAAAGAAGGATCTCATAATAGTTCAGACTTTCCACATCACGATACTGGGAAATATCGCTGTAATGAGCATTTGTCATTCCAAGCTCTTCTCCCTGATAAATATAAGGAGTTCCGCGCATCATATGAATCGTCAACAGCAAAAGGATCATGACCGTCGAAAAAGTGACAGAGATCGATGAAAAATATCTCGACCTGAATATCCGGGACTACAACTGTGTCGCTGTCGTCAGCAGCCAGACGTATAACAGTGACGGCGTAATGTTTGAGTACACCCAGTCCCGCCACCGCCCGGATCATTTCCGTTTCTATGATAATGCGGTGAGAAAATAAAATATTGACGGAAAGTACATTGACATTTCCTGAAAAAGCGTTTATTATATATAACATATTTATTTAGTATGTTTATATGGTTTTTGTTTGATTAAGGAGTGTGATCTCATGAATATCTTATGCTTTGGCGATTCTAATACCTGGGGATACAAGCCGGATAAGACCGGACGCTTTGATGAAAATACAAGATGGACTGCTCTTCTTCAGAAGAAGCTTGGTCCAGAATATCATATTATAGAGGAAGGACTTTGCGGCAGGACTACTGTCTTTCAGGATGAGCTCCGCGAGAGCCGCCGGGGGCTGGATATGATCGGTGTCACTGTGGAAATGCACAATCCTCTCGATCTCGTAATCATCATGCTCGGAACGAACGACTGCAAGACCCGCTATGGTGCATCCGCCAGTGTAATCGCCCGAGGTCTGGATCAGGTGATCCGTAAAGCACGGCTCAATGCATCTCAGCACTTTGATCTGCTTGTCGTCTCTCCGATCCATCTTGGTCATGGTGTCGGAGAAGCGGATTTTGACCCGGAATTCGATGAGAGATCTGAGGTCGTTTCCAGAAATCTCGCAAATGAATACCGTAAAGTTGCACTCCAAAATCATGCTGCTTTTTTGAATGCCGCTGATTTTGCTTCTCCAAGCACTACGGACCGTGAACATATGGATGAAGTTGGACATGCTGCACTCGCTGATGCTATTTATGATAAGATCACTGCACTTGAGAAGGGACTTGCAAATGTGATCTGAGATTACTGTTCACCTGTAATATCCCGCAAATGACAAAAGAAGAAGATCAATCTCTTACCAGAACCATTTCGGCAAAGTTTGATCTTCTTCTTTTTTCTTATAATATGTACTGCAAAAGCCAGCAGATAAACGGCAGTGTCACAATGCTGCATATCGTCGTCACGAACACACCGCCCAGTGCATAGTCTCCATCTGAGCCAGCGCTGTTTGCCATCATAACTACAGAAGTCATCGCCGGCATTCCTGCGATCAGAGCCATTGTCAGATGGATCTCTTCTGAAATCGGAAATAGATTCAAAACTCCATACATGATGACCGGGATCAGAAGCATCTTGACCAGTACGATTCCGTAAAGGGAAAGTTCTTTTATATATCTGCGGATATCGATGCACGCAAATACGCCGCCCACATAGATCATGGCAAGTGGAGATGCGGTCGCACCTATCTTCTGCAGTCCTGTATCCAGAAGCTGCGGAATCTTAATCCCTGTTACTACGAGAAAAAGTGCCGCAAAAATCGCCACCGTTGCCGGATTGACCAGTTTCCGAGGATCAAACTTCCCTTTTCCACATGGAGTGGTCAGTTTTACTCCCATTGTCCACAACATGAACTGGTCGATCACGGTAAATACTGAAACATAAAGAATTCCATTCTGTGGAAAAATACTCGTGATGATCGGGATTCCCATGAAACCGACATTTCCAAACAGAAACATCGCCTGGTAGATTCCCGCCTGGTCGCCTCCCAGGTGAAATATTTTTGTCATTCCCAGACTTATGATGAACGTGCAGATATAAAACACTGCTGCGATCACCAGAATAGATAAGGAATGAAAAAGTGTATCCCGCTCCACACCGTCTATGATATTGACAAAAATCATCACCGGCAGTGCCATCTTGATCACAAATCTTGAGATCGGATCAAGAGTTTCACTGTTCAGTACTTTTGTTTTTACCAGGATCATGCCTGCCAGAATGTAGATCACAAACAGGCCGATCTGCTGAAGCAGGATCTCAAGCGTATTCATTTGTTTTCCTGCTTTCCTTGTACTTCGACAAAATCAGAATAACTGCGAAGGTGATCATTTCAGATGCCAGGAAGGACAGCCATACACCATTCATTCCCAGAATCCTGGAAAGTATGATCGCACAGATTCCGATCGCGATCGCGCCTCGGAGCAGAGAGCCGATGATTGCCGGACGTGGGTTTGCTGTTGCGGAAAAATATGCAACGAGCATGATATTGACTCCTGCGAACAAAAATCCCAGGAAGTATAACCGAAGACCTGTGTGTGCATATTCCAGAAGAAGCTGGTTGTTTTCACTGTTGAATACTGCAATAAACGGATCTGTAAAGGTCCAGACCAGTGCGACCATGACGATTTCTATTGCTGCTGCGCAGGTCAGTGCCCAGCGGAGAAGTTTTTTTACATCGCCAGATGCACCTTTGCCGAAGCTTTCGCTGATCAGAGGCTGCGCGCCCTGTGCCATACCGTTCATGATCGCCATTCCCACAAGCGAGAGGTTTGCTACTACTCCATATGCAGCAACTCCGGTGCTTCCAGTAAGTCCAAGGATCAGCATATTAAATATGAACGTGATCACTGCGGAGGAAATTTCGCCCACAAACGCGGACACGCCAAGCTGACAACAGGAGATCAGATGCCGCACAGACAGTTTTTTCCATTTGAAACCGATGTTGCATTTTTTGCTGAAATAATGCGTGGAACATACCAGCATCGTAACACACGGACAAAAAGCAGTTGCCAGCGCCGCACCGGAAAATCCAAGCCCTGCCGGGAAAATAAAAATGTAATCAAACACGATATTGAAGGCACTGCCGGCAAGGGAACCTGCCATTACGGTTGAGGTTGCATAATCGTTTCGTGCAAATGCGGTAACGGAATAATTGCACATAAAAAACGGTGCAAAAACAAGAACGATCCGCAGATAAGTTTTGCCAAGCGCGATCAGCTCTGCATCTGCTCCAAGGAGCGCCAGAAATTTATCCGGGAAGAAAATCCCAATCAGCATAAATGGAATGCTGAAAAGTACCGCCCAGCTGATCGACTGTGTAAAATAATGATCCGCCTCTTCACCTTTGGCTCTGCGGATCCCGTATCTCGTCGCAGAACCGATCCCGATCATGGATCCTATTGCGAACATGATTCCAAAAACCGGCAGGATCAGGTTGAGGACTGCCAGTCCATTTGCTCCTGAGCTGACCGATATAAAAAAAGTGTCTGCAAGAATATACACGGATTGCCCCATCATACTTGCTACACTTTGGAAAACATATTTTGTAAATTTTTTTAGCATAATTTTTCTCCATTTCACAGACTGTCCTCTGCATTATAGTAAAAAGTTCTCGAAAAGACAATAGACTTTTCAAGAACTTTTTATATTCAGCGTTTCCTGCCAAGTTCCCAGAATGCTACGGCACTTGCGGCTGCTACATTCAGGGAATCGACGCCGTGTGACATTGGGATCTTTACTGTGTAGTCACAGTCTGCAATGGTCTGAGATGCCAGACCGTCTCCTTCTGTGCCGAGAACGATGGCAAGTTTTTCTTCCGCGAGGAGCTTCGGATCATCGATGCTGAAAGAATCGTCACGAAGTGCCATTGCCACGGTTTTGAAGCCAAGGTTCTGGATCGATTTCATTCCTTCTTCCGGCCAGGAGGATTTTTTGTCAAAATATGTCCACGGAATCTGGAATATCGTTCCCATGCTTACGCGGGCGGCTCTTCGATAGAGCGGGTCACTGCACCCGCTGGTCAGAAGGACCGCATCCATATGAAGTGCCGCTGCGCTGCGGAAAATGGCTCCGATATTTGTCGGATTCACGACATTCTCCAGGATTGCGATGCGGCTGGTATTCTGGCAGATTCCTTCTACAGACGGAAGACGGCGGCGTTTCATGGCACAGAGCATGCCGCGTGCCAGTGCGTAGCCGGTCATTCCCACAAGGACATCATATTCTGCTGTATAGACCGGAATTTCCGGATATCGCTCCAGGATCTGCTTCGCCTCAGCCTCCAGGTCTTTATGCTCAACCAGAAAAGAAAGCGGCTCATACCCTGCATTTAATGCCCGCTCGATCACCTTCGGACTCTCCGCAATAAACAGCCCCGGCTCCGGCTCATAATACCGCAGAAGCTGCACTTCCGATGTCCGCGCGTATACGTCTAATTCTGGCGCGGTGATGTCGTTGATTTCGATTATATTGTTCACGGTGTTCTCCTATTTATTATCAAACGTAATATTTCGGATCATATTTCGGTTGATAAGCTGTGTGCCTTTCTTTGGTGTTTCGACTTTGACCCACTGGGCATCTGCCTCGATGAATCTGCCCTTGATCGCACCAACTTCGTTAAAAAGACTTACTACACAATCCCGTCCTACATACTGATCTAACATCGAACCGCTCATATCCTCATACTCCTTTTCACTATCAATGAATGTAATAAAATTCTGTGTCTGCTGCATTGCTGACATCACCGTCAGCATATTCAGATTATTGATTGCTACCATTGTAGCCGCATCCATCGCCGTCACCCCACAATTTCTGATAAGATATCTACTTCCTGTACTCTTCTATTTTACAGCTATGTTCCTGTGTTTTTTTATCATAATTAACTCCGACAAGCAACAAATTTCCATGATATTCTTCAAGGCTCTGACAATATTCTCTTTCCTTGATCTGTGCTATAGCACCGACTGCATCTTTGTTCCATTTCAATTCTACTACCAACGCCGGTTTATCTGCAAATCGCTTTCTTGGAATAAAAACCAAATCTGCAAAGCCCTTTCCACCAGAGAGTTCCCGATGAACTGTATAAAAATTCCGCGCGGCATAAAGTGCAAGCGAAATCGTATAACTTAATGCATTTTCATCATTGTACTGAATATGCGAAGTCTCAAAGTGTGCCTGCCGAATCCCCTCCGCGACCTGTTTTTCACGTCCCTGCCAGATTGCCTGCAGGGTATCTGCTGAATTTTTGAGTGCTTTCGATACTTCTCCCCAATCTGATACGGATACTGCATTCACATATTCTGCCCGGATTTCATCATTAGGAATAAACACAGATCTTGCAGAATAATGATACCCCAAATATCCAAGGTGGATCAACAAGGTCAAAACATCGTCTTCGGTACGGAAAGTTGTCATATCATTTGTAAAACTTCCAGTATTTACCGGAACTTCCTCTCCGGCAAGCATGCTCAGGATATCGTCTCTCAGTCCTTCAAAGTTCATATCAATATAAATCTGCAAAGCCTCAAACGTTTCTGTCTGGTTCCAGTAATTTCCCAGCTTTCCAAGCCTCATACAGCTGACTACAGATTTGGGGCTGTATACAGAAGAAACTTCCTCAAAAGAATATCCATCATACCAGTTTCTGATCTCACTAAGTTCCATATGATACTCTTCACAGAGTTTTTTTACTTCCGCTTCTGTAAAACCAACATAAGAAGCCAATGGTCCCGGGTCTATCATAGAAAATTCATCAAACATATTCAGCGCACTGTGTGTGCCATATTTTTTGATAGGAAGAATCCCCGTCATATATGCAAGATGGATATAACTTTTGTCTTTGATCAAATCACGCAAAAAATCCAGATATTTCTCCTGTGCTTCTTTGTCATTCTTAAATTCTCGAAAAATGCAATCCCATTCATCTATAATAAGAATAAATGGGCATTTACTTTCTGCATAAATATCCTGCATGGTCTCTGCCAGATCTTCCGGATCAAACAACTCCACATCCGGATACAGTCTTGCAAGTTCTCGGATCACTCTCTGTTTTATTCTGGTAAGCAGTTCCTGCACATTAGCGCTTCGGCTTAAAAATTCCTGCACGTTAAGAAAAATTGTATCATATTTATTCAGATATCTGGTAAAATTTTTGTCTTCCGCAATTTCCAGACCTGCAAATAACTCTCTGGAATCACAGCCTCTGCTGTAATACGCAGTCAGCATATCTGCCGCCATAGATTTCCCGAAACGTCTCGGTCTACTGACACAGACATATGCCTGCATGGTATTTATCACACGATTTGTATATTTTATCAACCCTGTTTTATCCACATAAATATCAGAATTTACAGCTCTCTGAAATTTACTGTTATCCGGATTCAGATAATTTCCCATTCTGGTGCAGTCCTTTCTTGCTTTTTGTTTTATCTTACCACAAAGCCGTGCTGGATTCTATGATTTGTGAAAAAATACAGACCCACAATTTCTGCGGATCTGTATTTTAATTTTTTATTCGAAGGTTCCGGTAAATTTCCAGACCATATCCGGTTCTTCCGGGAGATAAGTTACGTTTGGACGCCAGGTTGCAATAACTTTGTCTTCTGAATTTACCCACAGACAATATTCTTCTTTATAGGAAGTATTTATAAGTCCTACGGACAGATACAGTGCTTCTGCATCCATTGCATAAGCCACGCTGTGATATCTTTTTGTAAAATCAGACGGGTAAAGATCATTACATTTCCATGCTTTGTAGCCAGCATAAAGCACTTTCTGTTCGCCGTCGATCACAGCTTCAATCTTAATTCTATATCCCTCTTTCGTAAGCACTGCGCTCTCGATCTTTCGTGGATTTTCTGTAAAAAGAATCTTGCGGTCAAATAATCTTGCAGCCTCCTGTCTGGCAGTTCGAAATGCACCTTCCGGCTGTACAAGTGACAGGCTGTTTATCTTGGTCCGAAGTGCTTTCTCTGCTGCTTCCAGCTGTTCCTCTTTGCATGGTTCAGAAACTGCTTCCTTTATATATTTCAGACAGATATCTGCGGCAAGATATTCTCTCGCACCTGCTGTGATTCCAATTGCCACCGGAAGATCACGGAAACAGATCAGATACTGACCAAATGCTCCCTCGGCCGCAAAGATTTCTTTTCCTGCTTTTATGTGATAAGCATAATGTGTCAGTGCTTTCTTTTCATCTCCCGGAATTTCTACTCTCGGTTTTCCCATTTCTTCTATCCACCAGGATGGTACAAGCTGCCCGCCTTTCCAGTTTCCTTTCTGAAGCAGAAGCTATGCCAGTGCGGAAATCTGCGGCGCAGTCAGATACATTCCCCATCCGCCGGTATTGTGTCCTTCCGGACTTGTCAGCCAGTTGATCCTGCCTGCATGGTAAGCAGATCATAAATTGTAATATCTTCCAGTGCTTCATCATACGCCGCCGGTAACTCTTCTCTCACATAATCCAGAAGATGATCTTCCAGATGAAGTTTTCCTTCGTCTACAGCAAAACCAACACAGATACTGGTTCCGATCTTTGACAGGGAATGCATCATCTGCGGATCATTCAGTGAAAAAGGTGCCCAGGCTCCTTCCAGAACAGTCTCGCCTTTGTAGCGAACAGATATACTGTGCAGTTCAACTGTATTCTCAAGTTCTTCCAGCATTTCTGCCAGTTTTATTGGATTAAGTTCAGTTCTTGTAAATGTATCAGTCATTTTTCTCCTCCTCAGACGGCTGCCAGATAGATGTTTCAATACGGATACCGCCTTTTTTAAGATGGAATTTATTTTTGCTCCAGGCATCCGGATATTTCTGCGGAAGACGTGAGATCGCATATACAACTGTTACGTTCATAAAAAATGTGATCACCTGGAAAATATTTGTGATCGTTACGATGCTCATATCAAAAATGATCGGAAGCAGTACTACGATCAATGTGTATGTATAGATCAGAAATGGTGCACCAAAACGATTTTCCTTCAGGATTCCTTTTGGAAGCCAGCCATCCTTTGCAGCCTGTGCGATTGGATATCTGACATCATTGAATACTCCGTTCAGTGTTGTGATGATTGCCATAATCGGTCCACCGATCATAAAAATCTTGTAGACTACGGACGGCAGGATTGCCTGTGCTGCCGGAAGAATCGTCTCTACACCAGCCACCTCAACTTTGCTCTTAGAAGAATATTTTATCGTAGTTTTTGTTTGTTGTAAACAGGCAGCTTAGAGTTGTCAAAACAGGACTGCCATATGGCAGCCCCTGCTATCAAAGTTCTTTTATTTTATCCCGCAGTTTCTCGGCGAAATCACAGTTGAGTTTCATAAAAAGTTTCTGTTCCTCAGGTGTCCAGGTATCGTAGATCGTGTTTTCGATCTGGATGACTTTGTAGACGGTGTCTTCCATCAGTTTACGGCCTTTTTCGGTGAGGAAGACCATTGTATTGCGGCCTTCTCCTGGGGTAAGGTAGAGGAGGTCTTTCTGCTCCATCTTGCGGATTGCTGAATTTACGGTGGATTTTGTCAGGCAGGCTTCTTTGTAGAGAACGCTCTGGTTGCAGCCTTCCTGATGAAAATTAAAAACATACAAAATCCAGAATTCACTGTCTGAGAGATTCATCTTGAGTGCAGACTCATGGTAGGCACTCTGCATCAGACCTTCAATATAAACCCATTCTTTAAATCTTGATTCCATGAACTACGCCTCCCATCAAATATAACCGTATTTTTTCCTGTTGCGCATCAGGAAGAAGATCGACAGGATCAGTGCAAAAATTTCTGCCGCGATCACTGCATACCAGATCCCATATGGTCCGAACAGGATCGGAAGTACCAGAACACAGATCACTTCAAAAATCAGCGTTCTTCCAAAAGAAATCATCGCGGAAGTAAATCCGTCGTTCAGTGCCGTGAAGAACGATGAGGCATAGATATTATATCCTGAAACAAGGAAGGAAATGGAATATACGGCAAATGCATAGGTTGTCATTTCCAAAAGTTCCGTATCGTAGCTTACAAAGATCATCGACAGCGGTCTTGCCAGAAGTTCTGCCGCTATGGTCAGAACTATGCTCATGACCAGAATGATCCTGAGGCTTTTTTTGAAGAGATTCTTCAGTTCGTCTCTGTTTCCTGCGCCATAATGGTAGCCTACGATCGGTGCGCTTCCCATCGAATAGCCGATATAAATAGACAGAAAAATAAAGTTCACATACATGATCACGCCATATGCCGCAACACCATTTGTGCCGAGCATTCGCATCAGCTGCCAGTTATACAGCATATTTACGATTGACATAGACACATTTGTCATAAACTCGGAAGCACCGTTTGTACAGGCTTTTGTGATCGCACGCAGATCCATATGTGTTTTTCCAAGACGAAGTTTACTGCTCCTTGACATGATAAAAAAGGTCAGTGGTACAATGCCGCCGATCGTCTGGCTGAGTGCTGTAGCAGATGCGGCACCTGCCACTCCCCATCGAAATACTGCGATAAATAATGCATCCAGCACGATGTTTAACACACCGGATACCAATGTTGTAACAAGTCCAAGCTGCGGACGCTCCGCTGTGACAAGAAAACTCTGAAATACATTCTGAAGCATAAACGGAACAAGGGCAAGCATCAGGATCCTGCCGTAAGTCACACAATATGGGAGCATTTCGGCATCTGCACCCAGAAACTGCGAGATCGGTCCGACAAAGATCTCACCAATTACGGTAAACAGAAGTCCCAGACCGACCAGCAGATAAACAAGCAGAGAAAAGATCTCGTTCGCTTTCTTCTTATCGCCAACGCCCAGAGTGTAGGCAACGAGGGCACTGCCTCCGGTTCCAATCATAAATCCGACCGCACCGAAGATCATCAGGAACGGCATGACAATGTTGACCGCAGCAAAAGGCTCTGCGCCGATAAAGTTTGAGATAAAAAATCCATCTACAACACCATAGATGGAGGTCAGCACCATCATAATGATGGATGGGAATGTGAAGCGGAGCAGTTTGCTGTAAGTGAAGTGCTCCGATAATTCAATATGCATAAAAATCCTCCTGATATAAAAAATGTACGAAATCGTACTTGATAGCATAGTACGATTTCGTACATAAAGCAAGAAGAATTTTATACATTCACAAACAATTCCTATTTCGCCGTGCTTTCTGCATCCACTGATTCCGTGTTATCTGCGCTCCAGATCAAATGACATTTCGCCGCCAGCTCTTCTTCTTTCTGCTGCGCTTTCTCTGGTTCATCCTGGTAATCCCAAAGTGCAAAGGCTTCTTTTACATTCTTCGGATCTACATAATAGACATGTTCAATCCCTGTTGGAAACGAGGTTTCATCTGTAGATTCGTCCGCTCCGCGCTCATATGCTTCCTGAAAATCCTGCAGATTCCAAAGCTCATTTTCTGTATTCGGATCGGATGGGTATTCTTTGCGGGTCCACATGGTTTCTGACAGCATATAGAATATGTTTTTCTGATCCACGGACAGGATTGATCTCATCCGTCCCAGTGGATTGACTGTAGAATATACTTTCCCGTCTTTTACGGAAATATCTGCCTCGTCCCAGGAAATATAATTCTCTTTGTCATAGTACCAGTAATGTCCGATTCCACCTGCTGCCACTACGAGAATGACCGCCAGAAGGACAGATGCAATCCGTTTCTTACGGATCTTTCGACGGATCTTTCGGAGTGGTTCTGCCTCTGTTTTGTTTGTCTGTGTCAAATTGTTTCCTTTCGCGGTGGCTGTCAGACGATTTTCTCTCATCATTTCTTCCTGCATCTTTCTGCAGGCGGGACACGTCTTGAGATGTTCTTCTACAAGCTGGCGGCTGTCTTCACTGACCATATCGTCCACATAAAGCGGAAGTAGGTCTTCTATGATATTACAGGTAATCTTCATGGTTTAATTCCTCCCTGATCTTCTTACATGCTCTGTGATAAGTGACTCTTGCCCAGCTTTCGCTTTTGCCAAACAGCGAGGAGATTGTGGTAAATGACAGTTCTCCGAACACACGAAGGGAAAAGACTTCTTTGTACGGCTCTGCAAGTCTGTGCAGTACTTTGTGAACCTGAAATGCCGTTTCTTTATCCGAAAAATTCTGAAGCAGATCCGGTACAAAAGTATCCTCTGTTTCTTCCTGAGATTCCGGTGCATACTTTTTATTTTTCTTCAGATAGTCATAATATGTGTTTTTGGAGATCTGACAAAGCCACACTCGCAGGTCACAGTCGCCTCTGAAATCGTCGACTTTTTTCAGGGCTTTGAAGAATGTTTCCTGTGTGAGTTCCTCTGCGATATGGGTATTATGCGAAAGCGAAAGCAGATAACGGTATACGATGGTGAAATATTGTTCGTATATCTCCTGAATATTCAGCATTGGTGTTTTCCTCCTTCACATATATGACGATGTATGTATCAGAAACGTTACAAAAAATCTCACAAAAGAAAAAGGCATTCCGATCTATGGAACACCTTTTTCTCTTTTATAAATTCCCAATCCACATGCACGCAAGTTCTATCCATGACTGGCATTCTGGCTGGATGCAGCCGCCATCTTCGTGGCTGGTTTCTTCGTTTGCGAGACTGAGGCCGTGACCGCCTGACGGATATAGATGCAGTTCTACGGGTACTCTGTGTTTGCGCAATGCTTCAAAAAACAGCATGGAATTCTCAACCGGAACGGTATCATCTGTAACGGTATGCCACAGAAAAGTCGGCGGAGTATCCTCTGTTACCTGGAATTCCAGGGACTGTTTTTTTCTCTTTTCCGAATCATTACTGTTCTCTCCGAGCAGAGCTTCAAAAGAACCCATATGCGCAAATTTTCCAGATGTAATGACCGGATAACTGAGGATCATTCCATTTGGCTTCACCATTTCCGCATCTGTATGCAGAGCTTCTGAGATGAATTTTTCCCTCCAGAATACGCCAAGACTCGCTGCCAGATGACCTCCCGCAGAAAAGCCCTGGAGGATGATCTTGTCCGTATCAATATGGAATTCTCCTGCATGTTCTCTTAAATATGCGACCGTTTTTGCAAGCTGCATTAACGCCAGCGGATACCTCGCCGGAGCTACACTGTAGCGCAGGATCACCGCATGATATCCTCTTGCAAGATACTGCATGGCGATTGATTCTGCCTCTCTGTCGGAGGTCATTTCATAACCACCGCCCGGGCAGATCACAACGACCGGACGCTTCCTGTCCGTTTGCATCTGCGACCTGTTCAAGTTCCGGGATCGTGAGTTTTACTGCGCTGTGGTCGTTGCCTGCTGCCGGGTATACGGTGTCAAATTTCTTTAAGCTTTCGTCCAGATAAACCTCAATATCATCGTTGATTCCAAACGGGCACACGCCGCCCGGGGCATGTCCGATCACTTCCTCTACCTGATCGAACGGGATCATTTTTGCTTTGACATGAAAGGTATCTTTATACTTACGATTATCGACTCTTGCAGTGCCTTCTGTGAGGATCAGAACCGCATTTTCTCCTGCAAAAAGGACATCGTCTTAGCGATCATTCCCGGCTCTACACCGAGTGCTTCTGCTGCCATCGCAACCGTTGCTGTGGATTCCTCAAGTTCGATCACATGATCCAGAAATCCCTTATTTTCCAGATATTCTTCTGCTCTTTTTAATGACATGATGTCCTCCTTTTACAGTACATAATAATGTGGAATGATATCCTCATAATGGCCATCTGGCAGACGGAACCCACCGGGGATCACGCCAAGTTTCTTAAAATCAAAAATAGAGTGACATCTGTATTTTATTCCTTACAGTTGTCACTCTATCTGTATACCACGTTGAAGCGTTTTCGTCAATCACGCCGTGGATTTTTATTCCAGCTTTTTTATTTATTCAGATTATCTGGACCAAATCCAAGCGGAAGAAGTTCTTTCAGCGTGAAAATCTCATACTGGTCCTTGCTGGTTGCGAGAATAATCTGGAATTCTTCAGGATTGCAGAATTCCATCATAACCTGGCGGCAAACACCACATGGAGCTGCGTATTCTTTCATAATTTTATTCATACCACCAACCACACAGATAGCGTCAAACTCCATTACGCCTTCACTGACTGCCTTAAAAAATGCAGTTCTCTCCGCACAGTTACTTGGTGTGTATCCCGCATTTTCGATGTTACAGCCGCCATAAACCTTACCGTTCTTTGCCAGCAATGCCGCACCTACATGAAAATGTGAATACGGTACATAAGAATAATCCATCATACCGATCGCTTTTTCGATCAGTTCCTGAATCTGTTTCTGTTCCATTTTCTTCATATTTCTGCTCAACTCTTTCTTAATAGCCTGTAGCTTCTTCGTTTTTGATGATTTTGACAATACGGCTTGTGCCGAGACGATCTGCTCCAAGGCTTAAGAATTTTTCTGCATCATCCAGAGAAGAGATTCCTCCGGCTGCTTTCATCTTTACATTCGGGCCGATGTGCTCGGAAAACAGTTTGATATCATCAAAAGTCGCACCTGCCTTGGAAAATCCGGTAGAGGTTTTGATATAATCTGCTCCTGCTTTGGTAACTGCCTCACACATTTTGATCTTTTCTTCATCGGTCAGAAGGCAGGTCTCGATGATCACTTTGAGGATCTTGGAACCGCAGACTTTTTTGAGAGTGCGGATCTCTTCTTCGATCGCGTCAAACTTGCCGTCTTTTGCCCAGCCGATGTTGATGACCATATCAATCTCATCTGCACCATTTGCCAGAGCATCTTTTGTTTCGAATTCTTTTGTTGCTGTAGTCATGTATCCGTTCGGGAAACCGATAACAGTGCAGACTGCCATTTTGTCCTGCACATATTCTTTGACCTGTTTTACATATGCAGGCGGAATGCAGACGGAGGCTGTTCCATATTTGATTGCGTCGTCACAGATCTGTTTGATCTCTTCCCATGTAGCAGTCTGTGTCAGTAAAGTATGATCTACGTGTTTTAAAATTTCTTTTACATCCATGTTTTTATTATTCTCCATTCTTATTAGTTACTGTTCACTCCGTTCACAGTAACTTGGTCAAAATCCATTCCACATCACCTACGGTGATGGAATTTTGCCCTGTATATCTCGGGATTTTGCCATATTCATGGCAAAACACCTCGCGAGATACTACCTGTGAACAGTAACTCTTATTATTCATTATGCCAGTTCCAGTGCAATTTCCATCATTTTGCCGAATCCAAGCTGACGGTCCTCGGCACTTAAGGATTCTCCCGTATACAGATGATCCGAAATTGTCAGCATGCAGAGTGCTTTCTTTCCTGCTTTGGCAGCATTCATATATAATGCCGCTGCTTCCATCTCCACTGCCAGCACGCCCATATCGCGCCACAGGTCGTTTACATTGCTCATGGCATTGTAGAATACATCGGAAGACAGAACATTACCTACAACCACATTCGTGCCCTGACGTTTCGCAGTCTCTACAGCTCTGTTCAGCAGTTCGTAATCTGCGATCGGTGCGAAAGTTCCCGGCAGGCCATACTGATACGCATAATTGGAATCTGTGCAGGCACCCATACCGATCACCACATCCATCAGTTTGATGTTGTCCTGGAAAGCTCCGGCAGAACCGATACGGATGACCTGATCTACATCATAAAAATTGAACAGCTCGTAAGAATAGATTCCGATAGACGGCATCCCCATACCGCCTCCCATAACAGAAATTTCCTTTCCTTTATAGGTTCCTGTATATCCGAACATGTTTCTGACAGCATTCACCTGTCTTGGATTCTCCAGATATGTCTCTGCAATATATTTTGCACGGAGCGGATCTCCCGGCATCAGTACAGTTTTTGCAAAATCTCCTGCTTTGGCACTGTTGTGTGCAGTTGGAATATTTGTCATCTTACTCCTCCTTTATATTAATTTCGTTTTTGCTGTAATATCATTCCCCAGATTAGGCGGATATTTATAATCCGTCAGATCAGCGTAATGTGCTGAAATCCTTTTTCCCTTAATATATCAGCCAGGTAAGCCAGATACTCCTGGTTTGGAACCTGGTAATGCGAATACTGCTCCCTGACTCCCATCGGACGGTATGCAATGATCTTTACGCGGATATCGTTGATCTTGAGATATGGTGCAAGAAAATCTCCCATCTCACGGATACTTCTCTCTGTATCATAAAGATCCGGTACGATGACCGCTCTTACTTCATAAAGCTTGGAAGTTTTTGCCAGATATACAGCATTCTTCAACACCATTTCATTTGTAAAATCGGTGACCTTCCTGTGCTCGGCAGCTTCAAACGCTTTGATATCCAGCATTACGCCGTCTGATACTTCCATCAGTTCCGGATAATCCTCAAACGGGATCATGCCGTTGCTGTCGATCAGTGTCCCCAGTCCGTCCTTCTTTGCCAGGCGGAACAACTCTGTCAGGAACTCCGGCCAGAGCATGCACTCTCCCCCTGAAACACTAAGACCTCGGATGAACGGAATCTGCTTCTTAACTTTTGCATAGACTTCTTCCGGTGTCATCTCAAAGGTTCTCGGAGAACTGTCGTTGGGACAGACGTGGATGCAGGTATCACACTGTACACATTTCGATGGATCGAACGCCACTTTGCCATTCTCATCAAAAGACAGTGCACCTGCCGGGCACTGTTTCACACAGGTACCGCATTGTACACATAATTTCCTTGTTTCCGGATTGTGGCAGTATTTGCAGTTGATATTACATCCCTGCAGGAACACTGCCGTCCGGTTACCCGGACCATCCACACTGCTGAACGGGATGATCCGGTTCACTACTGCTTTCATTTAACGTACCTTTCTCTCCAGGATATGTCCGTTTCTTGCAGCACCAAGCCCCAGAGCTGTGGTATCCTGCAGAACAGCCTCTCCGTTTGCAAGTTTCTCAAGTTCAGAACGTTTTACAAGATATCCTGTGACACGGATCACATCGCTGTCGCTGGAATAGAAGGACAGGTAACGAAGATCCATCTTGAAGGAGCCCTTGATGATATCCAGTACATACTCCGGATTGCGATGAACAGTCATATCGATCGGGAAGATATCGCCGGTTCCTGAAGTAAAGTATTTGTGGAACTTTCTCAGCACGTTGAGCTGATCGATCAGTTCTTCCGGTTCCTCGCCGATCGGGATACGTGTTCCCGGAGTTACATTCTCATCCTCAGCAAGTCCTACCTGTGCATGAAGGAGGAAATGTCCGCCGGTTCCTTCACAATATTTATTCTTGTGGTTCAGATTAAATTCCTTGATGATCTCCATGATCTCCACACCCAGATCATTGGCTGCTTCATCATGTCCGAAACGTCCCTTGAGACCTTCTTTTTCGAAAAGGATATTGACACAGTCAGCAAGACCTACCAGACCATACATGCCGGAGAAACGATCTCTGTGGATAAATCCTTCTTTTGCCAGGAAGTTATTCTCAAAGAATCCGCTCTCTTCTACCTCGAACTTGATTCTTGCATCCATGTAACGAGCCATGATATCCAGTACATATGGAAGTTCACGTTCTTTGAAATCCTGGATGTTCTTTGCTCTCTTGGCAATGTTTCCAAGGACCAGACGGCAGAGGGTATACGCACCGCCGCCAAGCAGAAGGCCATTGTAGCAGCTGGCGATCACATAATTCTCACCAAGCTCGCTCTTGAACATCTTGTGGTTGGCAAAGCTTGGTTTTGCGCTGTGCATTGCACAGTCGATCGCTTTGAGAGCAAAATCATCCGGAGTAATGTCTTCGTCATATTTGAAGCTTAAGTTCGGAACTGCATTTTCCAGTTCTTTCTCAGCTTCCAGAAGCAGACGTCCTGCCTTGGTCTCTCTCGGTCCGATGTTTGCATGTGAGAAGGAATCGAGGATCGTGCGGTCCATCTGTGTCAGGAACAGCTTCAGCATCTTTTTTGCCTGAGCTTCATCGACGGTATCGATGTATGGCTCCAGTAATTCATCCAGCTGTCCTACGTAAACCGGGTAATTGGTAACACTCGGTACATGTTTATAAAAGATCATCAGGCTGTTCAGTGCCTCATAGAGATCGGTCGGCGGATCGAGCTGCAAGAATTTGCTTCCTTCTTTCAGGAATTTCGCATAATCCGGGATAATGTAACGCGGACGCATCGGCGCATGTCCTTCAGACAGGTCGCAGATACATTTGCGGTCGATCGGTACATTCAGAAGCTCATCCAGTCCTTCCGGAAGATCAAGTACTTCCATCAGAGAATCTGCCTGATTTGCAAGGCAGGTCAGCTTCTGTTCATGAGTCAGCGTTGCGCTCTCTATAATTTCCAGAATGTTTTTTCTTGTTTCATTGACTCTTTCCATAGAAATGTCACGCATAGTAATTCCTCCTAAAATACTATAAAAAACTATTATTTTCCCTCAGTTGTCTTATCTTATTTATACCATATTTCCTGTAAACAAAAAAGAACAAATGTCTTTTTTTGCTGTCAAAAAAAGTGCTGCAAAAACTGTTTTCAGTCTTTTACAGCACTCTTTGCTCCACTTGTACCGTTTATTTGGATTTTACAAAAATCTTTCCGTTGGCTGCCGGTGTGTGAGCCTTACCAACAAACAGTACCAGTGCAATGATCGTTACCACATATGGAATCATGGAAATCAGGTTCGGGGATACCACATTGCTCTGTGCTGCCAGAGATTTGATACCACTGCAGAGACCAAACAGAAGGCATGCCTTTGTTGCGCCCTCCGGTGAGAATTTACCAAAGATTACAGCTGCGATCGCAATAAATCCCTGTCCTACAATAACGCTTGGACGGAACTGGTTGATGGTTGCCAGAGTTACGAATGCGCCGCCAAGTCCTGCAAAAAATCCTGACAGGATCACACAGGTATAACGAACTTTGTAAACATCGATTCCCAGAGATTCACATGCTTCCGGATGTTCTCCGACTGCACGGAGGTGTGCTCCGAATTTTGTCTTGTAAAATACAAACCAGCACACAAATGCAAGAATGAATACCAGATACGCTACTGCGTAAACATTTAATACGTTGTTCCAGAATGAACCTGTCGGGAAGACACCCTCAAACAGCTTCGGAAGCTTGCAGCTTGGGTCCATAGCCGGTGTATCTGATGAGTTATTATACATTGCCTTGCAGAGAAACAGTGCAAGTCCAGGTCCCAGGAAGTTGATCGCTGTACCGGCGATCGTCTGGTCTGCGTGGCAGGAAATACATACAAATGCATGGATCAGGCCGAACAATGCGCCCGCCAGTCCTGCACATAAGAATGCGATCCAGCCGTTTCCGGTAGTCAGGCCCATTACCGCTCCGGTGAATGCACCAATTGTCATCATACCTTCGATACCAATGTTTACAACTCCACATCTCTCAGAAAAACAGGAGCCAAGTGCCGCCAGAAGAAGCGGCGGTGTTGCGATCAGAGTCGCATTGATCAGAAGACCAAGGTCTTTAATTAATCCGTTCATCTTATTTAGCCTCCTTCTTCTTTGCAGCATTCAGTACGAATACTTTGAATACGTGTGAGATGGCGATCAGGAGAACAACACATCCCATGATAATATCAACAACTTCAGACGGTGCCTTTACGATACTGAGCTTGGAACCGCCATATTTCATTGCACCATAGAAGATACCGGAAAAGATACATCCAATCGGGTTGGATCCTCCGATCAGGGCAACGGTGATACCTTCAAATCCAAATCCTTCCTGTCCTGCAAACTGGCTCAGACGACCTGCCATACCAAGTACCTGAACCGCGCCGCCGAGACCGGATAAGAGACCTGAGATTCCAAGTGCAGTCAGCACAGAACCATCTGCATTGATACCGCCATACTGTGCACAGTTTCTGTTAAATCCTACGGCTTTTAATTTGTATCCAAGTGTTGTCTTCTCGATGATGACCCAGATAACTACTGCTGCGATCACTGCGAACAGAATGCCCCAGTGTGCTGCATTACAGTCCAGAGCCTTACGGATACCCTCCGGAAGAAGAAGTCTCGCGTTTTCGGCGATATCCAGTGTCGCTTCACTGCTCTCTCTGTGGATTCCCGGAAGGTTTACCACATAGTTGGACAGATAAAATGCGATCCAGTTAAACATGATAAAGGACAATACTTCGTGAATACCTCGTTTTACTTTGAGGACACCTACGATCAGAGACCATATACAGCCGGCTGCTGCTGCCGCCACCAGGCATACAAGTGCATGAAGGACCGGCGGAAGCTTGAGGACAATACCAAGTACACAGGCTACCAGACTGCCGATTACGAACTGGCCTTCTGCTCCGATGTTAAATACACCTGTTCGGAAGGAGAAAGCCACACTCAGTCCGGTAAAGATCAGCGGGCTCGCATAAACCAGAGTCCACACCAGATATTTCGGTTTGCTGAAAATACTGTCAAACAGCTTGCCATATGCTACTGCAGGACTGATTCCGGCGATCAGAAGAAATATCGCACCTACCAGGAAACCTGCAATGATCGCAACGATGGTATAGAGTACATTGCTCTCAAGAATGCTTTTTTTCTTATTCATTTGTTTTTCCTCCTGCCATCATAAATCCAAGTTCTTTCTCATCTGCATCCTTACCCGGAACACTTCCGGTGATCTGGCCATCAAAGATAACCTCGATTCTGTCAGACAGACTCATGATCTCATCCAGTTCGAAGGATACCAGTAAGACCGCACGATTCTTGTTTCTCTGCTCTACCAGATATTTATGTACGAACTCTATCGCACCTACGTCAAGACCACGGGTCGGGTTTACTGCGATCAGCAGTTCCTTGTCGTTTGTCACCTCACGGGCAATGATAACCTTCTGCTGGTTTCCACCGGACAGTGTACCCGCCGGTGCTTCTGCACATCCTCTCGGACGGACATCAAACTTCTCGATCAGTTTCTCTGCATGTTTCTTGATCGCTTTTCGGTTCAGAATGCCGTGATTCGAAAACGGTTCTTCCTCAAAGTGCTGCAGAATCAGGTTGTCTTCATTGGAAAATTCCAGGATCAGACCATGTTTCTGACGGTCAGCAGGAATACTGGAAATTCCATTCGCAAAAGTTTCCTTAGGACTCTTATTGAATACGTCCTTACCAAGTACAGTAACCTTGCCGGATTCTGCCTTACGAAGACCTGTCAGGACTTCTACAAGCTCTGTCTGTCCGTTTCCATCTACGCCGGCAAGACCTACGATCTCACCTCTGCGGACATTCAGGTGGAATCCCTTGAGGATCTCTACGCCTCGGTAATCCTTGGCATGCAGATCATCGACCTCCAGAACGACTTCGCCTGGTTCCATGTCTTTCTTGTCAACTTTGAAGTTGACATCACGACCTACCATCATGGCTGCCAGATCATTCTCGTTTACATCTGATACCTTTACGGTACGAATATATTTACCCTGACGGATGATCGTACAATTGTCAGAGGAAGCAGTGATTTCTTTGAGCTTATGGGTGATCAGGATAATACTCTTGCCATCTGCGGTCAGGTTATCGATGATCTCCATAAGTCCCTCGATCTCCTGTGGTGTCAGGGAAGCAGTCGGCTCATCCAGAATCAGTGTCTCTGCACCACGATACAGAACCTTGAGGATTTCCACACGCTGCTGCATACCTACGGAAATATCCTCGATCTTTGCGTCAGGGTCTACTTTCATTCCGTAACGCTCGGACAGTTCCAGGACTTTCTTTCTTGCTGTTGCCTTGTCGACGGACAGGCCCTTGGTCGGCTCCATACCAAGAATGATATTTTCGGTCACAGTAAATGGCTGGATCAGCATAAAGTGCTGGTGTACCATACCGATTCCGATATCAATAGCATCCTTCGGACTGTTAAAATGTACTTCCTTTTCATTAATAAAAATCTGTCCGCTAGTCGGTTTGTAAAGTCCACAGAGTACGTTCATCATTGTACTCTTTCCGGCTCCGTTCTCTCCCAGGATCGCGTGGACCTCTCCTTTGTGTACGGTCAGATTGATGTGGTCATTCGCTGTAAAATCGCCAAACTTTTTTACGATGTCTTTCATCTGGATTACGACTTTGCTCTCATCCATATGGCTTGTTCTTCCCACGTATGCCGCCTCCTTTGTTTGTTGTTTTGCTCTTTTCACTGTCTCCAGTGGACAGGAAAATAAAATTGCTGTGCATTCCGTTCACAGTAACGAAAATGCAGGATATTTTCTTCTCCATTGAAGATAGAAAATCTGGAAATTTTTGTCTCTATATGCATCGACGGGGCTCTGCATACGCAGGCCCCGTACAGACGCAAATATTAGATTACCGGGTAAAACGGTCACTTCTTAGTCAAGAACATATACGTCGCCGTATTTTGCCTCGAAATCATCTTTGTTATCCGGAATAACAACATCACCGCTGATAATCTTTTCTTTTACTTCGTCAACTGCCTTGATTACATCATCTGAGATCAGATCCTGAGACGGAGCGATATCAACACCACCTGCTGCCAGGTCGAAAGTCTGAACGCCGCCCTCAAGCTTATCATCGATCAGTTCCTGTACTGCATCATATACAGCATTGTCAACACGTTTCATAGCAGAGGTAAGAACGGTCTTCGGAGCGATGCTGGACTGGTCAGAGTCAACACCGATCGCATATACACCAGCTTCCTGGCAGGCCTCGATAACACCAAGTCCTGTAGCACCAGCTGCCTGGAATACGATATCAGCGCCGTTGGTGATCGCTGTGTTTGCCATAGTCTTACCTGTAGCGGAATCTGCAAAAGAGTTTGCATTGAACTGCTGAACAGTGATATCCGGGTTCGCATCAATAGCACCTGCACAGTAACCATATCCAAACTGGTTCATGGTCTCGTTAGTCATACCTACTACAAATCCGATATTGTTGGTCTTGGTAGTTAAACCTGCAACATATCCTACCAGATAAGAAGCCTGCTCAGCTTTGAACATCAGGCTGGTAACATTTGGAAGATCGATGCTTGAATCATCAATGATAGCGAATTTGGTATCCGGGTTAGCTTCTGCTGCTTCTCTGGTAGCATCTGCCAGCATATAACCAACGCTGATGATCAGGTCATAATCCTCGTCTACGAAAGTTTCCATATTTGGCTGATAATCTGCATCTGTAGCAGACTCCAGATAGTTAACCTCTACTCCGAGTTCCTCTCCGGCTTTTTCAAGTCCCTCCCATGCTGACTGGTTGAAGGAACCATCGTTAACTCCACCTACGTCTGTGATCAGACCAATCTTAAACTCGTCGTCTGCTGCTGCAACCATCTGCGGCATAGCACTTACGGAAGCTACCATAGCAGCTGTTAATACTGCAGCCATTACTTTCTTTCGCATAAATTGCCCTCCTTTGTTTTTTGTCTAATAATACTATGATAACATCTTTTTTATGAAATGAAAAGACGAAATTTATTTATCTTTCATGATTTGTTTATGGTTATTTTATTTTCCAGTACCTGCGTGATCGTGGAAAACAGAGTGTCTATCTCGATCGGTTTCGCCACATAGGCATCCATTCCTGCTGCCAGCGTAGCTTTGTGGTCCTCTTCGAAAGCATTTGCGGTCATGGCTATGATTGGTGTTCTGGCACGGTCATCCAGCAGTTTTCGGATTGCTTCAGCTACCTGGTATCCGTTCATATGCGGCATCTGGATATCCATAAGGATCACATCATAATATCCCACCGGTTTTGCCTGCAGCATCTTCTGTGCATTATGACCTTTTTTACATATGATCTTCATTTACATTCCTCTTTTGCTCAAAACTTTCAGAAATATTTTTTGAATAACCGATATGTGTTATGTTATCACATTTTATGCTGCAATTCTATTTCTCAGGGGATTTTGCATTTTAATTTGTACTTATTTGCATTTTTACTCCTTCTCCAGAAGTTTCTTATACGACATATCCATGCCGAATGCGCCAAACGGGGCGGTGATGATGATGGCCATGACTGCTACGGAGAGGATGATCTTGCCGCAGCCAAGGCCTGCTGCCAGGGGGACGGAGCCAATGGCGGCCTGGACGGTTGCTTTTGGCAGGTAGGCGAGTACGCAGAAAAGTCTTTCTTTCGCATTGAGGTTTGTTTTTACCATGCATAGAAGGACTCCACAGGCACGAAAAATAAGTGCGACCAGGATCATAAAGATTGCCGCAGCTCCGGCCTCCAGGGTGTATCGGATATCCACCGCCGCACCGACAAGAACAAACAAAATGACTTCTGCTGCAAGCCAGAGTTTGCCAAATTTCTCGGATAAACGTTTTGAGACAAAAGCAGTGCTTTTCATCTTGAGGACGCAGGCCATGCTGACAACTGCAAGAAGTCCGGATATGGCAATCTTTCCTTCCAGCCAGCCTTCGATCGCGATCAGCAGGAAGGAAACACCCAGTACAATGATGACCTTCATGCTGTTTCTGACATAATGTTTTTTGGCGTATGCTGTCTCAAAAAACAGATAGAGAAGATATCCGACAACCGCTCCAAGTGCAACTCCAAGTACGATCGATACCGGGATATTGAGGAAGGATTTTACATCTGCCTTATCTCCCTGCGCCATTCCAAGGAATGTTGTGAACAGCACAATCACAAAAATATCATCACAGGATGCACCCGCCAGAATCATCTGCGGGATTGCTTTGCCTGTACCATATTTTGTTTCTATCAGTTTTACCATGCGTGGGACCACCACCGCCGGCGATACTGCTCCGAGGACGGCTCCCATGACTGCCGCATCCACTCTTGAGATTCCCAGGATCGCAGGCGCGCACAGAATATAACCAAGGATCTCAAACGATGCCGGCACAAAAGACATCATAACGGCGGGGCGGCCTACTTTCTTAAGGTCTTCCAGATTCAGCGACAGTCCGGCTTTGAGAAGAATGATGATAAGTGCCATCTTTCGCAGATCTGCTGAGATTGACAGTATCGATGGATCCAGCAGGTCAAGCACATACGGTCCGAGAACGATTCCCGTAACCAGCATGCCAATGATCCGTGGCAGTTTCAGATATCCGCAGATGGCCCCCATTGCAAGGCCAACCAGAAAAATAAGTGACAATGATGTTAACATAAAAAATTTCCTCCTTTTCTTTCCCTCAGACGCAATCAGCAGTACAACGCAAAAAGAGCTGACAACTTCTGCGACTGAATAATCGTAGAAGTCATCAGCTCTGAATAAGCAGTTTAGGTTTCCCATGGGAGAACTTCATTCCCAATTCGGGTAAATCATACTATTTTCGTAAAAGAAAGTCAAGAATTTTTATTTTAGCACTGTCCTCTTTTTCCATTCTTAAGATCCTCTACAATCTCATTATAGCGTTTTTTATTTAAACGATAGAAGAACAGTACAATCGCAGTCACGATCCAGAGAATTCCGGGGATTGTTGAAAATGAGTGTTTCATGATACTGATGACAGCAGAATTCTGCGTCTGATTCGCAACATAACCATATTTACCAAGAAGCATTGCAAGCATCGCAGTTCCGATTGCCATTCCGATCTTATTTCCCAGTGAGACAAATGCATACTGGAATCCATCGTTCCGAAGACCCGTTTTCCATTCTCCATATTCCACACAGTCCGGGATGATTGCATAAATTGCGGTATTAAATCCAGAAAAGAAGAATTGTGTCACTCCTGCCAGTGCATAGAAAATGACTGCACTTTCTTTTACATTGAAGAAATACATGCTCAACATGGAAATACCGGTAAGCAGTGCAAAAACAGATGCAGTTCTTCCCTTGTTGTCAAGTTTACGGAATACTGGCTGGAAACATGCTGCTCCAATGATCGACGGGATAATAATGCACATGGAATATGTTGTATAATAAGCTGCATTTCCTTCCACATAAGTAAAATAATAGAGAACATCTGCATTTCTTCCATAAAGAGTAAATCCAAAAAGTACCTGTCCGATCAGTGCAAGTATATATGGCCGGTTCTGCATAACTGCTTTTAGCTGAACTTTAATGGAAATTTTTTCTTTCTCCGGCGTTGTCACGGCTTCCTTTGTTTTTGCAAAGCAGAAGAAATGACATGCTGCAAAAATACATCCATAAATAATCGCTACAAACAGATATCCATTTTTGGTGCTGTGGCTTCCGAGTTTACTGATCAGTGGAACCGTGATGATATTGATGATTCCAATTGCGATCATCGCCGCTACAGAACGGGATGTGTTGATCTTGGCACGCTCATCGATATCCTGTGTCATTGCTCCACAGAGGGTTCCATATGGAATATTTACACAGGTGTATCCCAGAACCAGCAGACAGTAAGTAATGACCATATATATAATCTTTGCCTTGTCTGACCAGTCCGGATGTGCCCAGAAAGTCAGCATCAGAAGGATTGCTGTGACCGGTGCTGCAACCAGCAGCCACGGTCGGTATCTGCCCCATCTTGTCTTGGTCTTATCAGTCAGTCCTCCGACGATCGGATCGTTGATCGCATCCCAGAATCTTGAAAAAAGCATCAGCGCAGAAACCGCTGTCATACTGATTCCAAAAACATCCGTATAAAAGATCATCAGAAAATTACTCACAAACATCCAGCTGAAATTGCAGCCTACATCTCCAAATCCATACGCAATCTTGCTGATCAGCGGCACTTTTCCATCTTTAAATTCTTTTCCCATGGCTTCTCCTGCTTCCTTCGCTTTATTTTTCCTGTACGTTGATAATGACTTTCATTGTTGTTTCACGGTTGTCATCAATGTAGTGATATGCTTCCAGATAATCCTTGAATGCAAATGTTTTGGAGATCAGAGGTCTTAAATGAACTTTGCCTTCATTTACAAGTTTAATACCATCTACATAATCATCGTGGCGATACATCATAGTGCTCTTGATATCCAGCTCATGGTCATTTGCTACAGCCAGATCGATTTCTGCCATTCCTGCAAAAACTGCAACCAGTACGATCACGCTGCCCTTTCTTGCATATTTGATTGCCTGTCCCATTGTGATATTATTTCCGGCACAGTCATAGATCACATCTGCTTTGTCCGGTCCAAAAGCTTCTACCATTGCTTCTCCAAAGTCTTTGTTCTTTGTATTGACGCAGACATCAATTCCACATTCCTGTGCTTTTTTGAGACGAAGGTCACTGACATCTGTGATCATGACTTTGGCGGCTCCCATTCCTTTGGCAGCCTGTGCCACCAGGTTTCCGATCGGACCTGCTCCAAGGACTGCAATATTCATGCCTTTCACATCGCCCATCTGTTTTACTCCGTGAACTGCAACTGCCAGCGGCTCGATCATTGCACCTTCCTCATAGGACATTTCCTCTGGAAGTGGTGTTACCTTGGATGCATCTACTGCGAAGTATTCGGATGCCGTTCCGGTTGTCTGGAATCCCATAACCTTCAGTTCCTCGCAGAGATTATATTTTCCATGGCGGCATGGATAGCAGTGTCCACAATATACCTGTGGTTCAATGGTGATCTTCTGTCCTTTATGAAATCCTGTTACATTAGCTCCAAGTTCTACGATTTCTCCGGAAACTTCATGTCCCTGTGTAACCGGATATTTCGTAAAAGGATGTTTGCCGTGATATACATGGATATCTGATCCGCAGATTCCGATATTCATGATCTTTACAAGAACCTGATCGTCCTTTACT
>NZ_FR886704.1:0-5665 GCF_000436615.1 Blautia sp. CAG:237 | reverse complement strand
TGTATTATCTTTTATTAAATGTTTTATTAAAGTAATTACATTATTATTCAGAAACTCTCTTTTGTCAAGAGTGTTCTTATCACTTCTCTCTATTGCACAATATTAGAAATCAGTTTTTGTGCAGGTTTCATAGATACACTGTGCATCATCCCACAACAAAAAATCTCTGAGCAAAATCTGCCTTTTGACAGACCTTGTTCAGAGATTTCCGAAAATAAAAGTTCTCAGCTTCTATTCTATATTTTTGATAAAATCCTGTAAAAAATGTTTCGCAGCACCTACTGCGGATGCTTCTCTCTTGTAGGAGCAGTTTCTGAGATACCGGATATCATGATCGAAGCCATTGTATTCCATCACTTTTTCCCCCAGTGGAAGCATATGTTCTGCCAGATATCCACCAACTTCTCCACCAAGGATGATATCCATATCGTATGCCATACGCAGATTTGAGATCAGGACCGCCAGCATATCCAGATATTCGCTCCATTTTTCTTCCGCTGCTTCGTCACCGGATTTTAACTGTTCCATAAACGTTTCCAGAGAATTGATTTCATCTGTAAGTGCACTTGCTGCACAGTAGGCATCCGCACACCCTTTCTTGCCACAATAGCATTTACGTCCTCCCGGAACCAGAATCATATGTCCGAATTCTCCTGCCTTCTGATTTTCTCCCTGAAACAGCTTTCCACCAATACAGAATGCTCCGCCCAGCGTATTGTTCAGTGACAGGTAGATTGCATTTTTATATCTGTTCATATCCTCTGCCATCATTGCCGCATTTGCATCATTTTCGAAATAAACCGGAAGATCAAATGCCTGTTCCAAAAAACTCAGGCTGTAATTTTCCAGCTGCAATGCATGTGATTTTATAAGCAGATGGGCTTTCTGACTGATGATTCCCGGAATTGAAATACCAATTCCAAGAATCCGGTCCTGATACTCTGTGTCCTTCAGAAATTCTGATGTCAGTACAGAAAGATCCTGACAGTAAGATGCATCCGGTGAAAACTTCATACGGACACGCCTGAATTTCACGATTTCATATTTCAGGTTTACAAGTACTATCCCCACATGATTTGCTGTGATCACAATTCCTACAGAATATCTGTAGGACGGATTGATTCCTATGCTTTTTGCCTTGCGTCCACCAGTAGATTCATATTCTCCGGTTTCTATAATGATTCCTTTTGCGATCAGATCATTTATATTTGAAAGAACTGTGGGCATACTCAAGTTCAGATTTTTGGATACTTCTGCCTTGGATGTTATTTGATTGTTGATCACATAATTCAGGATTCTGGATCTTGTGATAGTTTTTTTATCTGTTCCAGCCATTTTTGCCGACCTCTTTTATCAATTATTTTATAAAAGAATCATAACTTTTCTTTTGACATTTGTAAAGCACAAAAATACCACCCGACAAATGTCAGATGGTACCTTATGTATTGTGTTTGAAATTATGATTTTCCCAGCACCTCGTCCAGCGTCGAGAAAAGTACATTTATACTGATCGGCTTCGCAATATGTCCGTCCATACCTGCTTCGAAAGCCCTCTGGCGGTCTTCTTCGAAGGCATTGGCGGTCATGGCTATGATCGGGATGCGGCTTCTTGGATCGTTAAGCGCCCGGATCACTTTGGTTGCCTCGTAACCATCCATGTGCGGCATCTGAATATCCATGAGGATCAGGTCATAGTAATCCTCCGGTTTCGCCTTCAGGGTTTCCACACATTTAACACCGTCTGTTACGTGTTCTGTCTCAAGACCTCTTTCTCCGAGAAGTTCCATCGCAATCTCTGCGTTCAGTTCATTATCCTCTGCCAGCAGGATACGTTTGCCTTTGAAATTCCGGAATATCTGACCGGACTGTTCTTCCTTCCTGGACTGGATCTGCTCTTCTGTCGCTGTCGGGAAGGACAGGACGATGGTTGTCTTGGTCCCCTTTCCGGCTTTACTCGAAACATTGATAGTTCCGCCCATCAGGTCAACCAGTGCTTTGACAATCGGAAGTCCAAGACCTGTACCGGTCACATGACTCTCTGTAGTCGTTCTTTCTCTCGTAAATTCCTCAAAAATATGAGGCAGATACTCCTCACTCATTCCAATTCCGGTATCGGCAACTACGATCCTGAATGAAGTGTGTCCCTCTTTGGAATAGTGGAATTCTGAAATATCAACTACAATACTGCCGCCATCCGGTGTGTACTTGATCGAATTGCTTACGATATTAAGCAGGATCTCTCTTACTTTGGTCCTGTCACAGATCACATACGGATGGTCTGAATTCAGTATACAGGTGTACTTAAGATTTTTCTTATGGAGTTCCGGCTCAAAAACCGCCTGGAGAGAATTCACAAGATCCTTAAAACATCCTACTTCCGGTTTCAGCTCCGCTTCACCACTTTCGATCCGTGCCATCTCAAGCACATAATTGAGCAATGAAAGTAAAAATGAACTCGATGACTTGATCTTGCCAACATACTCCACAACCTTCTCACGATCATCCGCATGTTTCTCCAGAAGGTCTGAGAAACCGATGATCGCATTCATCGGTGTACGGATATCGTGGCTCATATTAAAGAGGAAACGTGTCTTTGCTTCATTCGCGATTCTGGCTTCTTCGGCAGCTTTCTCCAGTTCTTTCTCATGAATATATTCACGATAACGCCGCATCTGAAACTGCATATATCCCTCTGCCAGCAATATCGCAATTGCTACTGCAATCAGTATTGTCAGTACCTTCTGGATATTGCTGATCCATCCGTTCTCCGGTACAATATCAAAATACCAGGTATCGTTTGGTACAGAGCAGGCAACTTCCATTGAATTTTTCAGTGTTTCATTGTCACTTTCCGCAATGACAACTTTCTTCCCGGTATCTATGTCTTTCTTCCAGATCTGGTAATGGTATCCTGCATTCTCAAGTTTGTTCAGTTCTGTTTCCTGGATAAATTTATTCCAGTCGATGACCAGAATAGAAAATCCCCAGAACTGCTCTTTTCCCGATTCATCCGCTGTGTAAATCGGATCAAAAAGAAGTGCTCCGACTCCTCCCTGTACCAGATCAAATGGTCCTGCGATCGTGTATTCTCCACTGTCTTTCGCAAGGTTGGCTGCTGCTTTTCGCTCGGAATCTCTGAGCATGTCCAGACCGATTGCCTGTTCATTTCCCTCAAGAGGGTATACCTGTGAAACTGCGCCATCCTTTGCAAGCTCACGCGCTGATATCACGTAGTTCTCATCCTGCATCAGTTGAGACAGTTCTGAGAACTCTTCGTCCGTGATCTCATGCTTCTCTTCTATGAGCTTTTTCATGAGTTCTGACTCTGACAGGTATTTATTTAACTGTGCTTCTACCTTGCCGACAGTCGTCTCGGCAGTATAGGATGCCTTAAGTTTCTCTCTCTTTTCCTGATTCAGATTCACCAGATAGATACAGCCAATGGTAATTAAAAAAGTAATACAGAAAACAAGGAGTGCCCGGACTCTCATTATTTTGGTATCTTTCTTTGTTTGCATATCTTTCTTCTCATCATTTTCGTAAATTTCTGAGTAAGTAAAAACATTCTCACGCAGATTCATTCTTCGCTGCTTTTTATTATAATGGAATCCGGCGTATAAATCCAGTTCTTTCTGGCAAACACGCCAGCAAATACTAATCAGTGAAAGGCTCTTCGATATATATGCAAAAAAACTGACTCGCCAGGAAATCCGACGGGTCAGTTTTTGTATCATCTGCTATTTGAGTTATCTTTTTTGAAAGATCATCCTTCGAACGGAACAACGTCTTTGACGGCATCTGCCAGTGTGATCTCATCATTGTCGATGTCGATCAGGTGATAGCGGTCATTTCCCATGCCCATTTCTTTCATGTAGGTAAGCTGGCGAAGTCCATGGCGGGTTGTGATTCTCTCTACCAGTGCTTTGCGGTCATCCTCTCCAAGTGCAAATACCAGGTCGACAGACGCCTGGTCGATTGCAAGGATATCTGTGGATGCAAGAATTCCGATATTCGGTGTAACGACCGGTTCTGCTCCGACACCTTCGCAGTCACAGGAAACAGACATGTTTCTCAGACAGTTGATGTATGCGATCTGTTTACCGAAATGATCTACCGTTGCTTTGGAAGATTCTGTGATGCGCTCCATCAGTTCTTCCTCTGCAATGCTCCACATATTAGAGGAACCTTCTACGGTGTGGATCATTCCTTTGCCGATACGTCCGTCTGCACAGCCGATACCAATGTTCTTGTTGGATCCGCCGAAACCACCCATGGTATGCCCTTTGAAATGTGTCAGGACAAGCATGGAATCATAAATAATTTTATTATAGACCCTGAAATCAGGTTGAGGTCAATATCTTTCTGCAAAAAAGTTAATTTCGGTGTACTTTCACCTTCAGAATTGTGCTTCCCAGTTTTGAGGCTTCTATTGGTTTCGGGATATGTCCGTCCATTCCTGCATTCAGACATTTGCGGACATTTTCCGAGGAAGCCTGTGCTGTCATGGCGAAAATTGGAATCGTTCCTGCATCTTCGCGGTCCAGCCCGCGGATTGCCTTGACTGCCTCGATCCCGTCCATGACCGGCATCATGATATCCATGAGAATGACATCGTAGCCATGTGGTTCCGAAGCTTCAAACTTCTCAAGAGCTTCTTTTCCATTCCATACCTTGTCAATCTTCGCACCAAGTTCTGTGAGATAAAATTCTGCGATCTCCATATTGATCTCGTTGTCCTCGACCAGCAGGATCTTCATACCTTCGAGATTTTTTGCCCCCGCACAGTTCTGTGACTCGCTTTGTTCTGAAGCATTCTTATCAATTTTGAATAGAAGCTGATATGTGATATCCGTTCCCTCGCCAAGAGTGCTCTCAACCTTGATCGTACCGCCAAGCCGGTCGATCAGTGCTTTTACGATAGACATTCCGAGACCGGTTCCACGGTACTGCGTCCGGGCATCGTTTTCTTCCTGGGTAAAAGGCTTGAACAGCTCATTCTCTATAAATTCCCGGCTCATTCCTATGCCGGAATCTACGATACGGAACTCATAAAGAGCTGTCTCTCCATCGTCCGAAATTTCTGTCGCATATGTGTCGATCGTTCCGTTTGGCTTGTTATACTTGACGGAATTACTCATAAGATTCAGCATGATCCGGCGAAGCTGCAGAGAACTTCCATACAATGCAGTATGCCTGATAGTTCCTCTGTGCTTTCTGTGGACAAGTCCCGTCTGCATGACCTGTGAATCCATCAGTGCTGCCACCTCATTCATCAGTTCAGCAAGGTCAAACGGTTCTTCTTTGATATCAAGTCTGCCTGCTTCCAGTTTGCTCATATCCAGAACATCATTTACCAGTTCCAGAAGATGTCTTGTTGAAAGCTGGATCTTATCGAGACTGTCATCGACCTTTGTCTCATCCTGACGGTTTTTGTGGATAATGTCGAGCATTCCCATGATTCCGTTGATCGGCGTGCGGATATCGTGGCTCATGCGGTTCATAAATTCTGTCTTGGCACGATTTTCGGAATCAGCCTCCTCGATCGCGATCTTGAGACGTTCGTTTTCTTTTACTTCTTTTTCATGGAATTCTGAAGTGTTTTTGAACAGAATGATGCCATGAACTACTATAATATCTTTTTAATAACTCGACTATATTTAAAACC
>NZ_FR886703.1:0-890 GCF_000436615.1 Blautia sp. CAG:237 | reverse complement strand
CATTGATCGCGAAACAGAGAGCTGCCGGATGGATTTTCCTTCTGCCGGCAACACTGATGATCGCAATCATGAGTTTTTATCCAATGATCCGTGCATTTATCATTTCTTTACAGACAGGTGCCGGAGCAAACATGCGGTTCGCAGAACCAATTTTCAGTAACTATCAGCGTATCATGGCTGATAAGGTATTCCAGCAGTCAATTGTCAATACGTTCCTGTATCTGATCATTCAGGTACCGATCATGCTGGTACTCGCAATCTTACTTGCACAGCTGCTCAACAACAAAGACCTGAAATTCAGAGGATTTTTCCGTACATGCGTATTCCTTCCATGTGCAACATCCCTGGTTTCCTATTCCCTGATCTTCCGTTCCATGTTTGCAACAGATGGTCTGATCAACAGTATCCTGATCAAACTTGGAATCTTATCTACCGGCTACAACTTCCTTGGAAACTCCACCAGTGCCAAGATCGTTATCATCATCGCGCTGATCTGGAGATGGACAGGATACAACATGGTATTCTATCTTGCAGGCCTTCAGAATATCGAATATTCTGTATACGAGGCAGCCAAGATCGATGGTGCTAATGGTTGGAAGACTTTCTGGAAGATTACAGTTCCGCTTCTGAAACCGACAATTATCATGACATTTATCATGTCAATCAATGGTACATTACAGTTGTTCGATGAGTCCGTCAACCTGACAAAAGGTGGTCCGGCGAACTCAACGATCACAATGTCCCATTATGTTTACAATACATGTTTTATCAACGTACCGAATTTTGGATATGCATCAGCAATGTCATTCCTTATATTCATTATGGTAGCTGTACTTGCATTTATCAACTTGAAAGTAGGTGATACACGTGACTAAGAAAAACAAATCAGC
>NZ_FR886702.1:304-11418 GCF_000436615.1 Blautia sp. CAG:237 | reverse complement strand
GTCATTTGGATCTCCCCTTTTTCTTTAGTATAACATGGGAACATATAAATATCTATGATTACTTATGGGTCAAGTTAAGAGCTAAAGCAAGGGGTTTTACGACGCATTGGATAATATGAAATCGAAAAAATTACCATATTTGTCTTGGACAGATGTGGTAATTTTTTTGTGCATTTTTTGAAAATCTTTTATAATAGTATTAAAGATTTATATACAGAAATGAGGTGAAGCGAGCGTGAGTTTTAAAGAATGTCTGAACGAGTATATAAAACAAATTCAATGCACAGGTAAAGAACTGGCTGTCAGTAGTGGGATTTCAGAGACTGTTATCAGCAGATATCGTAAAGGAGAGAGGATGCCTTCTGCTGACAGCGAGTATCTCAAAAAACTATCTGATGGAATCATAAAGATAGCAGAGACCAAAATGATTCAGGATTTTAATGCAGAACAGGTATTTGAGAAATTACGTAAAAGTCTGATGACGGGCCAAAAGGAGTTGCATTTTGACAATCAAAAAGTAAATTTGCTGCTGACTGAGCTGGACATTAATATCTCAAAAATAGCTGCTTTTATGCATTATGATCCATCTTATCTGTCCAAGATACGAAATGGAAAAAGAAGTCTGGCACATTATTATCTGACCAGTCGTAAAGAGGAAGTAGCAGTCAGCAAAAAAAATATGGAATTCCTTCTGAAAAAAGCCAGTTCACTGATGGATATTTACAGAAAGGAACGAAGAAATAAGTTAAATATTTTTCTGGATGAAGATATGCATAAGGAAGGGCATCGGCGGAGAGTACTGGCAGCTCCATCATTGGGAACGATGTCGGAACAACTTTTGGAGAAGATCCTGAAGCGCAATGCAATTTGTGGAAATGAGCGGAAGATAGTTCTGGAATGTTATACAAAGCAAAAAGAAAGACTGGAAATGATCCTGAGTCATAGTACCGTGGAAGATGAGATTTCAGAAATCATTTCGGAAGAATATGAGAAATATCCATTGGTGCTTTCTCTTGCAGAGTGTTTCCTGGAAAAAGATATCCAGCTTTCATATGACGAATATCTTTCCGGAATAAGAGAAGCAGAGGCATATGCAGAAAATCACAAAAACTATACAGTCCATGTGACGCAGATGAAAGGTTTTCGCAATATTCAAATTACCTGCTTTGAAGGAAAATGGTGCATGGTATCCAAAAACAGAGCACCGGCTATCCATTTTGTTATACATCATCCGAAACTCAGATATGCACTGGAAAATATGACTTTGCCGATTCAGGACGGGAAGATGTAGAGAAAAAGGAGAGGAATATGAAACGGAAAAAAAGAGAAGCGTTTATAATGGCAGCTGTTGCAGGAAGTTTTGCGGTTAGTATGACTGGTCCGCAAGATATATGGGCACTGGGAAATAATGGAGGACGCTCATATAAAGTGCAGACTATACAGGACAGTTCAACGAGGAAAACCGCAGCCAGAGGTTATGTACCGATAGATTATACAGTAAGTGGGGATGTGACATGGTGTGGAAAGTGGCAGAGCGCTTCTGCTCCGGCACAGGTTTATCTGACTGCAATGAGTGCGGATCAGAACACGATATTTGGCTTTTATTCACCAGTGTCTTATGAGCATATGCTGGATTATTCAATGGGAGGTGTATCTTATAACCAGCACCAGGATGGTTGGTTTGATGCACAGACAATGGTGCCAATGTTACATTTTATGAAGGCAGAAGAATACTGTGATTATATGACAGAAAATATTCTGGATGGGAATCAGGCAGAATTACTCAGTCAGGCAGAGATTACACCGAGTCAGCAGAAAATGTTGGATGAATCGGCTAATTTAAACTATCAGCAAAATCAGCAACTGGTACAGGGAAGTGGATTTCAGGTAGATGGAAGTTATAGTGGAATGGCGGAGAGGACTTATGGACTTACCTTGGATCAGATACCGTTTCGGTTTACGATATTGACGACAACAAATGGAGTACAGCTTTCTTCGACAGCAGATATGATCTATACAACTGCACATACTGCTTTTGTCGCATGGGAATCGCCATTTACATTTTTTATGTTGACGCCGGAAAATGAATATGAAAACAGTTACGCGGATTTTGAGCAGTTTGTTTTGAATACAGCAATGACAGATCAGTTTGTGCAGGCCTTTATAGATGCAAGAACGCAGATCATGCAGTACAGTGGCAGTTCCAGTATGTCACAGATCGGAGATTACTGTCAGGACAGTGTCAGTGCATCGATAGGGAACGATTCTACTTACGATGCAGAACGTTTTACGGATTATATCTATTCACAGAACGATTATACATTGCCGGATGGAGAGCATGTAAAAATACCGACTTCTTATGATTATGTGTACGCAGATGATCTTGGAAATGTTTATGTATCTAATGGTACGGACCAACCGGCCGGAACCACACAGCTTTATCCAAATTGAAAGGAGGAACAGGAGCATGAAAAAAACAGCGCGCATAGGCAAAAAAGTAGTTACGTTTTTTGTAACAGCAGGTCTGGTGGCAGGAAGTGCCCTTCCAGTATATGCTGCAATGGTGGGAAGTATGGCAGTTGAAGAAAATACGGTTGTACAGTCAGAGTCAGAACAGATGCCTCAGGGAGATGTTATAGCATTGGATGATATAGGGATTTCTGTCCAGGTTTCTGATTATACTGCGATTCGCCAGGATGATGGATTTGTTTATATTTACGCGATGGCAGATGAGTCTATTCCTTATGTGATCATTGGAAAATATGATGCAGCGTCTGTTAACTTTGTGAATGAATTTACAAAGTATATGGCGGAAAACTACAGTGATCTGCAAGTATCAGAAGACATGGATACAGTAGAACTGGAAGGACGTATATTTACAAAAATTGGTTACACGTATACTACGAGCGGATATGTAGTACGTGACAGAAGACTTTTTTTCAGTGAAAATGATAGAACCTATATGTTTGGAACAAAAGAGATAGAGTCGCTGGGATATTACACAGGAGATATGCTGGAACAGGTGGCTGGAAGTATGGCTTATCTTGCCGGAGGTGACAGTGATTACGCAAATCATGTGGACAGTGAGCGTTCCGTGACAGGAGGCGCAGAAAAAACGCTGGAGGATATTCAACAGGCAGCCGATGATGCTGTACAGCAGGAACCTTCTTTAGCAAATAGTATCATTTCCGGTGGAACGGTTGGAAGTATTGTTGGAGCTGCGGGAAACAGTACAGAAGAGCATGCAGATGGAAGTGATATTGTTTTTGATGAGACAAAAGCATCGTATAGTGGAACGTGGGTTCCATTTCAGGATGGATTTCAGCTGTATCTTCCCAGTGATTGGAGTACGTATGAATTGACACAGGAAGACACAGATCAAGGCGTACTTTATATTGCCGGAGATACTTCCGGGATAGAAAATTCACCGGCAGTTTCCGTTGTCTGGGCGTACAGTGATGGGGCAGAAACATTGGAAGATATTGCAGCTGTAATTCAGAATAGCGATTTTCAGCTGGATGGTATTGTTACGATCAATACAATACTGACTTCATTAAGCCTTTAAAACCACTGGGGACAAAAACTACCGGGGACGGAGGTTGATGGTATTCAACTCCGTCTTCAGTGGCTTTAATATCGTCCCCGGTGGCTCTGCTCTTATAGAGGCAGCATGAGTGCGATCGTGCTGCCTTTCTCATTGCTTTCGAGCACTTTTACCTGTCCGCCATGCTGTCTGGCAATTTCGGTTACGAGGGCGAGTCCAAGACCGGCACCACCCATGGCACGGCTTCGGGATTTGTCTACGCGGAAAAACGGGGCGAAGATTTTTTCCTGATATTCAGGAGAAATTCCAATGCCGGTGTCAGAGATTTCAATGAAAGCACAGTCTGCCGGATGAGGCTGTGAAGAGGCATCCAGAATGACTTTTCCCGGATGGAGAGTTACAGTTACTTTTCCTGAAGGATGGTTATATTTGATAGCATTTTCCACGAGATTATACACAGCACGGTAGAGAAGAAGATAACTTCCGGTAACAGTACAGTCGCCATCTCTTTGGATCAATTCAATTTGCTTCTGCTCAGCCACTGAAGCCAGATCACAGAAAACTTCCTCTGTAAGCTCTGCCAGCGAAATTGTCTCAGAGCGTTCAACCGTCTGAATACCGGTCATATCGAGAAGAATCTCTGCCAGATGAGAAAGACGCCCGGTCTGTTCCTGAATCAAGGAGAAAATCTCCTGGTATTCTTCTATGGAAGGTGTCTTTTTGCGGGCAAAAACTTCCAGATTTGTCTGCATGACGGCAAGCGGAGTCCGAAGCTCATGTGCGGCACTGGCAGAAAACTGCTTCTGTGCAGTGAATGCATCATCCAGACGAGAGAGCATTTTATTAAAAGAAGCAGTCAACTGGGAAATTTCGTCATTACTGTCTGGTATTTCCAGAGATTCTGAAAGATTCTGCGCCTGTATTTTACCAATTTTTGTACTGAGGTCATGCAAAGGAGTCAGTGCACGGCGGCTGATGAAATAAGTTCCAATACTGCTTAGAAGAATAATAATGCCGGTAGCGATCATGCTTCTGATGCGAAATAAGTCTTTGGTCGCCTGCACCTGATTGGAAAGATCCGGAAACAATATGGATGGATCTACATTGAAAGTGATTGGTGTGGAGTCAGTTTTATTAATCTGTACGATGTAGCTTTCAAGATTTTCCATTCCGGTGACAGCGGAATTACTGATGAAAAAATACATCAGAATGCAGGTGACGGTTACAAGCAGAGTGATGAGCAAAGTCAGCCGCCACTGCAGGGAGCGTTTCTTCAGTGGATTTTTTATTGTATGATTTTCTTTCATTTCAGATCCTCCGTCAGAATATAGCCCTGTCCGATCCTATTCTGGATCGGATCATTGCCAAGAGCCGTGCGCAGCTTTTTGCGAAGGGCAGAAATATGGACACGTATGGAGTTGCTGAAGCTGTTGACGCTTCCGTCCCAGATATGTTCGATCAGTTCTTCCGAGCCGATGATACGATTCTGGTGAAGCATAAAATATTCCAGCAGTGCGGTTTCCTTCCGGGTGAGAGAAAGTTCTTCGTTGTTGATGCTGGCTTTTCTTGTACGGGTATCAAAGGTGATACGTCCGCATTTCAGGCAGATATTTTCCTGAATAAATTTTCGCCGTGTCAGGCTGCGGATCCGGGCTTCCAGTTCCTCGAAGTGAAAAGGCTTTGTCAGATAGTCATTTGCTCCAAGATCAAGTCCTTCTACTTTGTCCTGGATCTGTCCTCTGGCGGAAAGGATCAGAACAGGTGTGAAGGAGTTTATTTCCCGGAACTGCCGCAGGATTTCCAGACCATCTATGCCGGGAAGATTCAGATCCAGAAGAATCAGATCATAATTTTCGGTCAGGCACAATTCCAGTCCCTCATCTCCATCAAAACAGGTATCTGTTTCGTATCCATTCAGGCGAAGTCCCTCTGCAATCGAGCAGCAGAGCTGTTCTTCGTCTTCTATTACTAATATGTGCATAAGAAATCTCCTTTGTCAAATATGATGTCGGGGTTAAAATGCTTATAGTGAAACTCTGATATTATCATATCATGTTCCATATAAAATTCCCGTAAAAAATACAGGAATAAAAAGAAATTTTGATTTTTTTGATTTCTTAACAGAGATTTTATAGACAGGATGATATAATACGGTTACAGTAATCAAAGCGTGTATAATAAAAACACAAAACGATTTATAAATTACAGGACAAATATGAAGGGAGATATAAATATCATGAAATTCAGAATGAAAAAAATAACAGCACTTATGGCAGCAGCAGTATTGGGAGTATCTACATTTGGAAGTGTATCAGTAATGGCAGCAGAAAGTACAGAAGCAATGGCGGTTCCGGCAGACCAAGCCGGAATGGTGGCTGATGGAGATGCGGTTGCAGCAGATGGTGATGCAATTCCGTCAGATTTTATACAGGGTACTTTTAAACCATCTGAGACAACTGTGCAGGCACAGGATTCTTATGAGTATCCATTCCTTGGACTTAACATGAAACTTCCGGAGGAACTGCTTAAACAGATAAAAGCGCAGACCATTGCGATGATCACAAATGAAGTATGGAATGACAATGCAGATGCAATTAAATATGCATATATAAGCTGGAGCGAAATGACCGAGGAGCAGAAAGAGGCAGAGGTTGACAAGATGGGAACAGCATATGATGACTGGTACAATAGTCTTGCAAAAGTTGGAGCGATTGGAATCTATGACGAAGATTCTGAGAAAGAACTGGATAAGATCACAGGCTGCACAGAACACAAAGAAATCGGAAGCAGCAGTGATGGAAAGTATAAATATTATCTGAGCACTAATAAAGATGCAGATGAATCCCTGAAAAAAGAAGTGGAAGAAATTGATGTGACACTCACAGAGATGACACCATTCCAGAAGCTTTCCGCATTTGACCAGCCACAGGAGACAAGCAATGAAGGTGATTCTACAACTGTAGGCAAGTTTGAGACAAAAGGCGTTGATGGAAAAGATTATACAGAAAAAGTATTCAGCGATTATGATCTTACACTTGTGAATGTTTTTACTACCTGGTGTTCTCCATGTGTAAATGAGATTCCGGAGCTGGAAAAACTCTATGAAGAGATGAAGGAAAAAGGTGTTGGAGTTGTCGGTGTCGTTCTTGATACAGTGAGTGATGATGCCAAACAGAATGAGGATACAGTGAAAAAAGCCGGTGTTCTTCAGGAAAAGACAAAAGCCTCCTATCCGTTCCTGGTCCCGGATTCAACAATGATGAATGGACGTTTAAATGGTATCTCTGCTTTCCCGGAAACATTCTTTGTTGACAAAGAAGGAAATATTGTAGGAGAAACCTATTCAGGAAGCCATACACTGGACGAATGGAAAGAAATCGTAGAAAAAGAACTCAAGAACATTTCTAAATAATAAAGCGATTTTGACAGAAAGATAAGAAAAATGATGAAAAAAATAACAGATTCAAAGTGGATAGGTCCTGCGCTGGCGATTCTGGGAATCCTCTTGATGATATTTGGAATTTACCGGGGCGAAGTGGATGTAGTCTTTACAAAGGCAATTAATATCTGTATGGAGTGTATTGGAATTGGATAACAAAAAAATGAAAATTAATGAGTGGCCGCGCCATGGGATTCAGGCCCTGTGGGCGGCGCTTACAAACAGTCATGTTTCCGGATTTGTGACTGGAAAGATTTATACCGGAAAATTGAAAAATGTATGTGTTCCGGGGCTGAACTGCTATTCCTGCCCCGGGGCCACAGGTGCCTGTCCTATTGGTTCCTTTCAGGCAGTGATCGGTAGCTGGAATTTCAAAATGGCATATTATATAGTTGGATTTCTGATTTTTATCGGAGCTCTGCTGGGAAGACTTGTCTGTGGATTCCTCTGTCCGTTTGGACTGATCCAGGATCTTTTGAATAAGATTCCTTTTCCCAAAAAGATTCGGACATTCAGGGGAGATAAGCTGCTTCGTAAACTGAAATATGTGATTCTTCTGGTGTTTGTAGTTTTGATGCCATTATTTGTGGTGGATATTATGGGGCAGGGCTCCCCTTATTTCTGTAAGCTGATCTGTCCGGCAGGTACGCTGGAAGGCGGGCTTCCACTGGTGCTTTTGAATAAATCCATGCGCAGTGCAGTGGGATGGCTCTATGTGTGGAAGAATACGATCCTGGTGATCACAATCATACTCTCCATTATCATTTATCGGCCGTTCTGTAAATATATCTGTCCGTTGGGTGCTTTTTATTCTGTATTTAATAAAGTTTCTGTTTTCCGTTATCGAGTGGATGCAGAAAAATGCGTTCACTGTGGAAAATGTGCAAAAGCATGTCAGATGGAAGTAAATCCGGTGGAAAACCCGAACAGCTTAGAATGTATTCGCTGTGGAAGATGTAAAAAGATCTGTCCGACACAGGCAATTCAGTGTGGGACAAAAAGAAAATGAAATTTTTATATGGGCTTAATATCAGATGATAATCAATATTAAGCTTGTATAACTTCTTTTTTGGTATATAATACTATTAAAATCAAAAAAGAGGAGATTAGTTATGCCAGAAAAACATAAAAGAAAACATCTGACATCCTTTCAGATGATTATTTTAGGTTTTGCAGGAGTGATTCTTTTGGGATCACTCCTGCTTATGTTACCCGTCTCATCTGCGGAGAGAGTTGTAACGCCATTTGATCAGGCACTTTTTACTTCAACTTCTGCTGTATGTGTGACGGGTCTTGTTGTGCAGGACACAGGAAGCTACTGGTCAGGTTTTGGACAGGCAGTGATATTGCTGCTTATACAGACAGGCGGCCTGGGAGTTGTAACGGTTGCCGTTTCGGTGTTTATGCTGTCAGGACGAAAGATATCACTGATGCAGCGAAGTACCATGCAGGATGCCATCTCAGCACCAAAAGTCGGTGGTATTGTCCGCCTGACAAAGTTTATTCTGAGAGGAACGTTTCTGATCGAAGGAATTGGTGCGGTTTTGCTTCTTCCGATATTTTGCCGTGATTTTGGAATAAAAGGTATATGGATGTCGATTTTTCATTCCATATCGGCCTTTTGTAATGCGGGATTTGATATACTTGGTACCGCAGATAACACTTTTGTATCACTGAGTGGTTATGCCGGAAATTTCTGGTTAAATATAGTGATTATGCTTCTGATTATCATTGGTGGCATTGGTTTTCTTACATGGGATGATGTTTATACGAATAAACTCCGATTTAAACGTTATCGTATGCAGAGCAAGATTATTCTGTTAACGACCGCAATCCTGATTTTTGTCCCGGCGATCTTCTTTTTTGTCTGTGACTTTGGACAGGTATCGATTGGGAAACGGACGCTGTTATCGCTTTTTCAGTCTGTAACGACAAGAACGGCTGGTTTTAATACCGCAGATCTGTCATCGATGACTGAGGTGGGACAGGCGATCATGATACTTCTTATGCTAATGGGAGGATCACCAAGTTCTACAGCAGGTGGCATGAAAACAACGACAGTGGCAGTCCTGCTTTTGAATGCGTTTGCGACATTTCGAAGTCGTGAGGATGCGGGGGCTTTTGGAAGAAGATTCGACAGTCAGGTAATAAAAAATGCCGCAACGATAGCAATGCTGTACTTTGTATTGTTTTTCTTTGGAGGAATAACCATCAGTGTTTATGAAGGGCTTTCATTGCAGCTTTGTCTGTATGAGGCTGCTTCAGCAGTAGGAACCGTAGGACTTACTCTGGGAATCACACCGGGGCTTCATATCCTGTCACGACTGATACTGATCGTGCTTATGTATCTGGGACGTGTAGGAGGACTGACCCTGATCTATGCGGTAGTGTCCAGAAGAAATACAAATGCAAAAATGCCATTGGAAAAAATAACAGTTGGATAAAGGAGAGAGAGCATGAAGAATATTTTACTTATTGGTCTTGGACGATTTGGAAAACATATTGCAATGCAGCTGAATGAAATGGGACACGAAATCATGGCAGTGGATATCAATGAGGAGCGAGTCAACAGAATCCTTCCTTTTGTTACCAATGCCCAGATTGGAGACAGTACAGATGCCAGTTTCCTGGAATCACTGGGAATAGGAAATTTTGATATCTGCTTTGTTACCATTGGAGGCAGTTTTCAGAATTCGCTTGAGACAACATCATTATTAAAAGAACTGGGAGCAAATCTGGTAATTTCCCGGGCAGAGCGTGACGTACAGGAAAAATTCCTTTTACGGAATGGTGCAGACAGAGTCGTTTATCCTGAAAAACAGGTGGCAAAATGGGCATCTATCCGTTATGCGGATGATCATATCCTTGACTATATGGAAGTAGATGCGTCTCATGCGATCTTTGAAGTAGCAATCCCAGATGAATGGATTGGAAGATCTGTTGGAGAACTGGATATTCGAAGAAGATATAATATAAATATTCTTGCAGTAAAAAAAGAAAGAGAAGTCAGTGTGACAATTTCTGTAGATACAGTTCTTGAAGCTGACAGTACGCTTCTGGTTCTTGGAGATTATAAAGCAATTCAGAAATTTTTCCACATCTGATAACAGTGAATTAACAGACAGGTGAAAGAAGTGATTTTTAGGGGGAGAGAGTCATGATTTTTGGAATGACATATTTTCAGATATGCCTGTATTTTCTGGTTTATTCTTTTGGCGGCTGGGTTGTTGAAGTTATTTTTCATGCGGTAGCACTTGGAAAGGTTATAAACCGGGGATTTTTGAACGGACCGGTATGCCCTGTGTATGGATTCGGAGTGCTTTCTGTGTTTGCCATGCTCAATACGATCCAGAGTGGCGGACATCAGATGAATGATGCAATGATCTTTCTGTTTGGAATTATCCTTGCAACGGCAGTGGAGCTGATCGCCGGCTGGCTGCTGGATGTATGTTTTCATGCGAGATGGTGGGACTATTCAGATAAGCCGTTCAATTTCCACGGATATATCTGTCTGGAGTTTTCGCTGATCTGGGGACTTGCAATCGTTATGGTAGTAAAGGTTTTTCAGAAATATGTAGAAAGTCAGGCATCCCATACCCCGGCAACCTGGGAGTGGATCGTAATAGCTGTTTTATATGCAGTGTATCTGACAGACTTCATTGTGACGGTAGCAGTTATCCGTGGTCTGAACAAGAAACTTACCAAGCTGGATAAAGTCAGCTCAGATCTGAGGATCGTAAGCGACAAACTCAGTAATACTCTGGCAACGACCACGATCGACACTGCACAGAAGGTCGGTGAAGGTAAGGTACAGGCTGCACTTGCAAAAGCAGAACTCCTTGAGGCAACAGCCGCCCAGAAGGAAAAATCTATTGAAATGCTTCGCATGAAAAAATCAGAGCTTCAGGCACAGTTTGATGAACTGTCCAGTTCCATCACAAACCATACTGTATTTGGCCAGGGTCGAATCATCAAAGCTTTCCCGGAGATGAAACACAGAGATTACTTTGAACTGATCCAGGAACTGAAGAAGAAACTGAAGTAGAGCTACTTGCATGATCGCGAAGGTGTTAAGCGGTGTAAGAAAATAAAGAATTCCTTTATTGATGATGAAAATACCGCCAGTGAAAT
>NZ_FR886702.1:0-277 GCF_000436615.1 Blautia sp. CAG:237 | reverse complement strand
CCGCCAGTGAAATAGTCTACACATAGTGGAGATATTTCATCTGGCGGTATTTTTGTAGTTGTGGATGCCTGTAATAAGGATAAGTGCTGTTCAGGTCTATTGGGCTGGATGATGTAGATGACTTTAATATAAGTAAGTTTAAATGAGATTAACAGAATTATAAAAATCTAGACGATTCTAATTTCCGTGACTGTTCAACAAGTCTACTGCATATTTTTATATGAAATTTCCCATTCTTCCATAGATTTGATGATAGGCCGTATGGACTCTCCGAGTT
>NZ_FR886701.1:0-2284 GCF_000436615.1 Blautia sp. CAG:237 | reverse complement strand
TTATATGCTCATGAATAATTCGGGATAAATTACAAAGCGCCGGGGAGTTTTTCTCCGGCGTATTTCATATTGAGGTGTTTATGAAAAACGGAAAAAGAATCGCAGCCCTTCTGGGTGTTGTGGCACTGCTGATCATCTTCTGCCTGCCGATGTTTTTTGCATTGAAGGGCGATTTTTCGCAGGAAGCATTTATGGCATCCTTGTATACGGTGCTTTTTGTGGCAGTCATGGGGTATGTGATCTGGATGGTATTTCGACTTGTAAATAAGAAGAAAAACGAGGAGGATAAACGTATGATCAAAAATATTGTTTTTGACGTAGGACTTGTGCTGGTGGAATTTAACTGGCAGTCTTATCTGGACAGTTTTCACTTTGACAAAGAAAAAAGAGATAAGATCGCAAAGGCAACCTTCCAGAGTGAAGTGTGGGATGAGCGTGACAAAGGACTTCTTGAAGAAAGAGAATATCGTGAGAAATTCAAGGCACTGGCTCCGGAGTATGCAGAGGATATCGAGGATGTTATCAGGAATTCTACGAGATGTGTCACGAAGATGGACTATGCAGAGACCTGGACAAAATATCTTAAGGAGCAGGGATATAACCTTTACATCCTGTCCAATTACAGCAGATATATGCTGGACGGCACGAAGCAGAATGAAATGCCATTTCTGAAATATATGGACGGAGTTATTTTCTCCTGTGATGTAAACCAGATGAAACCGGATATAGAGATTTATCAGACACTGCTCAGTAAATTTAATCTGAAAGCAGAGGAGACGTTGTTCATTGATGACCGTGCAGAGAACTGCCAGGGTGCAGAAAAGGCAGGAATCCACACAATTCAGTTTAAAGATCTCAAACAGGCAGCGAAAGAAATGGAAGAAACTTACGGGATCAAATAAAAATCCCGGGACCGCGGCATTTCGTCAGTCCCAGGACCTTGTAAGGGGAGGATATAAGTATTTCTTAGATTGTATCTTTTGCTGTGCCGCCGATATGGGTTTCGGTGGACATTTATAGTATGGGCATGTGAATCCCTTTTTATACAACTTTCTTATAATTTGTATAAAAAGGGATTTGTCTTTTGTGAGAAAAGATGATATAATGGGGCACAGGCAAAATTTTTGAAAAGAGGATGAAAACAAATGAGTGATAAAACAATCTTAGAGCAGTGGCGTTCAATTGCTTACGATCAGCAGGCAGACCGCAATCAGCTCCAGAGATTCTGGGCAAACTATTTCAATATCGAGAAGGGAATCTACGAGCAGCTTCTTTCCAATCCGGACGAAGTTGTAAGCGGTACAGTCAAAGAACTGGCTGAGAAATACGGACAGGAAGTCCTGACTATGGTTGGTTTTCTTGACGGAATCAATGACAGCCTTAAGATCCCGAACCCGATCGAGACAATGGATGAGAACACCAGAGTAACTCTGGCTTTTGATAAAGAACTTCTTTACAAGAACATGGTTGATGCCAAGGCAGACTGGCTGTATCAGCTTCCTCAGTGGGATGCGATCTTCACAGAGGAGAAACGTAAAGAACTGTACATGGAGCAGAAGAAATCCGGTACAGTTGTAAAGCCGCACAAGATTGGCCGTAACGATCCTTGTCCGTGCGGCAGCGGTAAGAAATACAAACATTGCTGTGGAAGATAATGAAAGTCCGGCCAGATCTGGATTATATTATCGTGCTTGGCGCACATGTCGCAGGCACACGGTTATCCAAAGCCCTTCTGGAACGAACCAGGAGGGCTTTGCGTTATCTTGAGGAGAATCCTGAGACACGCGCGGTTCTCTCCGGCGGACAGGGGCAGGGAGAGCAGATCAGCGAGGCGGAGGCAATGTACCGGTATCTCACAGAGCATGGGATTGACGGTTCCCGGCTGATCCTTGAGGACAGGTCCACCAATACAAAGGAGAATCTGGATTTCAGCCTGGAGAAGATCGGGACACTGGATACCTCGATCGGGATCGTGACGAATCATTTTCATGTGTTCCGTGGTGTGGCGATCGGCAGAAAGTGTGGATGCAGGCAGATTTATCCCATTCCGGCGAGATACAGAACCTGGAGACTGCTGGTTTATATTCCACGTGAAATCCTTGCGATCATCAAGGATAAAATAGTAGGAAATTTGTGAACAAAATAAAATATAAAAAAAATTAAAAAAAGTGTTGACACTTTGCCAAACACATAGTATACTAACGAAGTCGGTTGCGAGAGAGCACTTCGAAAGAGCGTTCTTGAAGCGGCAGGCACAGGAAGTGGGATCTTAGCTCAGCTGGGA
>NZ_FR886700.1:0-4844 GCF_000436615.1 Blautia sp. CAG:237 | reverse complement strand
TTTGGCTGAAATGTCATTTTCATAGGTAAAGCACCTCCTTTATCTATTATCCCTATTCATACTATTATCATAGAACATCGTTTTAATTATATTCATTCTGCACCCGTTCGTCAAGCAAAAATTCACAAAAAATCCAATAAAATTAAGTGTTTCCGACACTTTCAAAATAACCCACACTCAATTGTGGAAATATCTGGTTTACGTAAAGTTATCCACTTTTTGTGGATAACTTGTGGATAACTTAAACTTTTTCGGCTGTTTTATCCTCACATACCCCCATATTTTTACACATATTCCTAAAAAAATCCTTTATTTTACAGCATTCTCTCTGTGGACAAAGTTATACACATTCCACAGGGGTAATTATCCGCTTGTACTGATGTTATGTAAACTTATAGGGGATTATCCACACTTTCCAACTTATGCACATGTGGATAAAGTGGATAACTTGTGGACAACACCCGATTTTAACCACACAAACCATTTTTTCAGGGGATAATTTTACACAAATAATGATTGATTAACCACTGGATTTATTATAATATATAAAAGGATATCTATGTCCAATTGACCAATTGTAACTGTGAAAGTACTGAACAGTTACGAATAATTTACACACATTCAAAGGAACCAGGAGTTTGAAATATGGATAAAGTTATAGAAAAATGGGATGAAATTCTTCAGACAGTCAAACGTGACTACAATATCAGCGACGTAGCCTTCAATACATGGCTCAAACCGCTCGAAGTCTACGATGTGACTGACAATGTCATCACAATTTTAGTCCCATCTGAACAGGTAGTTCTGATAAACCTTCTTAATAAAAAGTACAAACTTCTTCTCCAGGTTACCATCTGCGAACTGACTGGAATAAGTGAGTGCGATGTCAAATTCATATCTCCTGATGAAGCACCTCAGAAAGATGTTCCTTCTTATGATAATGCAGCACCTGCAATGTCAGATATCGAACGTCGCTGTGAAGATGCACATTTGAATCCGAAATACATTTTTGATACTTTCATTGTCGGAAATAATAACAAATTTGCTCAGGCCGCAGCCCTTGCTGTTGCAGAATCCCCGGGAGATACCTATAATCCGCTGTTTATCTACGGAGGTGCAGGACTTGGCAAGACTCATCTGATGCATTCCATCGCTCATTATATTATTGAACATGATGAAAACAGCAAAGTTTTGTATGTAACCAGTGAAGAATTCACAAATGAACTGATCGAAACGATCCGAAACGGAAATAACTCCGCAATGTCCAAATTCCGTGAAAAATACAGGAATATTGATGTTCTTCTGGTCGATGATATTCAGTTTATTATAGGAAAGGAATCCACACAGGAGGAATTTTTCCACACTTTCAACAGTCTGCACAGTGCCAAGAAACAGATCATCATTTCTTCAGATAAACCACCGAAAGATATGGAAATTCTGGAAGAACGCTTCCGTTCAAGATTCGAATGGGGTCTGATCGCAGATATTACCTTACCTGATTACGAGACCCGAATGGCAATTCTCCACAAAAAAGAAGAGCTCGAAGGCTACAATATCAGCGAAGAAGTCATTAATTACATTGCAACAAACATCAAATCCAATATCCGTGAGCTGGAAGGTGCCTTTAATAAGGTAATGGCAAGTTCCAAACTGGAGAAAAAGGAAGTAACCCTTGAACTTGCAGAGCAGGCACTCAAGGATATCATCTCCCCAAATGAGCAAAAAGTCATCACTCCGGATTATATTATTTCCGTTGTTGCAGAACACTATCATGTAACTGTAGCGGAACTCTGCGGAAACAAGCGTAGTTCCAAGATCGTCATGCCAAGACAGATCGCCATGTATCTCTGCCGTGAGATCATTGACACTTCTCTCAAGACGATCGGCAAAAATCTTGGTAACCGTGATCACACTACAATTATGCACGGAATTGAGAAAATCGAAAAAGAATTAGCAACAAATGATAACCTCAAAAACTCCATCGCTACCTTGAAGAAAAAAATTAATCCACAGGGTTAAGTGACTTATCCACACCCACTTTCAAAGTTATCTGGTAGTTTTACACGTAGTTATACAGTCCTCAAAACCTTTATTTTCAAGGTTTGAAAGACTTTTACACACAATCCCCATCCCCTAAGGCGGCTACGGCGGATATCTATATATTTATATATTTATAAAAGCAATTTTCAAACACGAAGGGAGTTATACACATGAAGATTATCTGTCCCAAAAATAATCTGTTAAAAAGCGTAAATATTTCTTTGAAAGCTGTTCCTTCTAAAACAACCATGCCAATCCTTGAATGTATCCTTATGGATGCAACCACAAACCAAATCAAATTTACAACAAATGATATGGAACTGGGCATTGAAACAATCGTAGATGGACAAATCGAAGAAAAAGGAATGGTTGCACTTGATGCCAAAATCTTTTATGAAATCATCAGAAGACTTCCGGACAGTGATGTAACTATCAAAACTGACAGCAACTATGTAGCAACGATCACCTGTGAAAAAGCCAAGTTTACAATTCCTGGCAAAGCAGGCGAAGATTTTGCATACCTTCCGGTTATCGAAAAAGACGAAGCACTGACCCTTTCTCAGTTTACTTTGAAAGAGATGATCCGTCAGACTATTTTTTCTATTGCAGTCAATGAAAACAACCGTTTGATGACTGGTGAATTGTTCGAAATCAAAGATAATTGTCTGAAGATTGTTTCTCTGGATGGACACCGTATTTCCATCAGAAAAATGCCATTGAAGCGAAATTATTCAGATCGCAAGATTGTCGTTCCAGGAAAGACACTCAGCGAGATCAGCAAAATCCTCTCTGGAGAAATTGACGATCAGGTTAGTATATATTTCACAAAAAACCACATTTTATTTGAATTTGATCGGACAATTGTGGTATCCAGACTGATTGAGGGAGAATATTTCCGAATTGATCAGATGCTTTCCAGTGATTACGATACAAAGATCAGTGTAAACAAGAAAGAATTCCTGAACTGTATTGACCGTGCAACACTTCTTGTAAGAGAAGGAGATAAGAAACCGATCGTAATTGAGATCAGTGATGGTAAGATGGAGCTGAAGATTGATTCTTCTATGGGATCTATGGATGAAGAGATCGACATTGAAAAAGAGGGTAAAGATATTCTTATCGGATTCAACCCGAAATTCCTGATCGATGCTTTGAAAGTTATTGATGATGAGACGATCCACATGTATCTGATGAATCCAAAAGCACCATGCTTCATCAGAGATGACGAAGAAACATATACTTATCTGATCTTACCAGTTAACATCAGTCAGAATCAGGCCAGATAAGGAGGAGGATTATTTTGGAAATTACGATCAGAGATGAATTTATCAAACTTGGACAGGCTTTGAAACTCGCCGGAGTTGTAGAGGACGGTGTTCAGGCAAAATATGAAATTCAGGATGGAAATGTAAAAGTAAATGGTGAAGTAGATCAGCGGCGTGGACGCAAAGTATACGTTGGTGATATGATCACTTTTGAAGGTCAGGAAATCAAAGTTATAAAATAATTATGTATATTGAATCTGTACAACTTCAGAATTTTAGAAATTACCGTGAATTGCAGCTTGATTTTGACAAAGGTACAAATATTTTTTACGGAGATAATGCACAGGGAAAAACCAATATCCTGGAATCTGTCTATATCTGTGGAACGACAAAGTCCCACAAGGGCAGCAAGGATAAAGAACTGATACGGTTTGGGGAGGAAGAATCCCACATCCGCATGATGATCAAAAAAGACGGACTTTCCTACAAGATCGACATGCATCTTCGCAAAAACAAGGCAAAGGGAGTTGCAATTAACGGTCTTCCGATAAAAAAGGCAAGAGAACTGTTTGGAATCGTGAATCTTGTCTTTTTTTCACCGGAAGATTTAAATATTATCAAGAATGGTCCGGGGGAAAGACGCAGGTTTATGGACCTTGAACTCTGCCAGCTGGATCAGATCTATCTTACAGATCTGGCTGGATATAATCATATCGTGAACCAGAGAAATAAACTTCTCAAAGATATGTATCATAATCCGGCACTTAAGGATACGCTTGAAATATGGGATCTGCAGATGCTCCAGTACGGGCAGAAAGTCATCAGCAAAAGAAAAGAGTTCGTAAAAGATCTGAATACAGTCATAAAGGAAATCCACAGCAACCTGACAGGGGGAGAGGAACATATTGAAGTACTCTATGAGCCCAGTACGGAGGCTGAATTTTTTGAGGAAACGCTCAAAAAGAACAGAGACAGAGATATCCGGATGAAGATGACTTCCTCCGGACCTCACAGGGATGATCTTTGTTTTATGGTAAACGGGGTGGATATACGAAAGTTTGGCTCACAGGGGCAGCAGAGGACCGCAGCATTATCTTTGAAACTTTCAGAAATTTATCTTGTAAAAGAAAAGATCAAGGATACGCCGGTACTTTTGCTGGATGATGTACTTTCAGAGTTGGACAGCAACCGTCAGACCTATCTTCTTGACTGTATCCATGATATACAGACTCTGATCACCTGTACTGGACTGGATGATTTTGTAAGTCATCAGTTTCACCTGAACAAAGTTTTCAAAGTTGTCAAAGGAGAAGTGTTTGAGCCTGTTTAAAACAGAGTTCTATGGATAAAAAGAAAACGTAAGAAACAGTTTTGACAAGGATATTAGTGTATGTTACACTGTTCATAATCTTGGAAAGTTGGTGAATATATTGGACAAAGAGGAATTTCGGATCAAACTTGAAGAAATTAACCGCCTTGTAGAGAAGAAGAACTACAAGGATGCCATGGAAGTTGTAGACAGTATTGACTGGCGTCGTG
>NZ_FR886699.1:12659-16508 GCF_000436615.1 Blautia sp. CAG:237 | reverse complement strand
AATATTTAAAACATTATTATAATACCTCTTTTCGCGGAGAATTTCAACTAGTTCTTTAAATTTGTTGTAATTAAATGTCGTCTGTGATACAACGCATGCTTCCATATCTGCTTCCGGAATCATATTCTCGACATCTTCTCTGTTTTTGAGGACTCTGTACGGGCCATGGCACCAGCCGCAGATCCCCTGCACCTCCGGATGCTTCGGATCTCCGAAAATGAAGATCTGTTTCCCAGCAAGGCTTTCTTTCTCGACGATCCGGTGGATCTTGAGTACGAATGGGCAGGTGACATCTACATATTCAAGTCCATTCTCCTTAAGCTTCTCATAGATCTCTCTTCCCACGCCGTGAGAGCGGATCACAACGGTACCACTCTTAATATGATCGAGATCCTCTACTTCAATCACACGCACGCCTCTTGATTCCAGATCAGAGACAACTTCTTCATTGTGGATGATCGGTCCCAGAGTATAAATAGGAGAAACTCCATCCTCGATCAGCTGATAGACCTTGTCGACAGCCCGCTTGACTCCGAAACAGAAGCCTGCAGTCTCTGCTACTTTAACCTTCATATCGTTTATTCCTTTTCTGATACTTTGGAGTGATAGACAGAAAGGATCTTCTCGACAGTCTCATCGATCGTAAGTTCTGAGGAATCCACGAGAACAGCATCCTCTGCCTGGCAGAGCGGCGATATCTCTCTGGTCATATCTCTCTGATCTCTCTCCTCGATTGTTTTCTGGATCTCGGCAAGATCACAAGCCTCACCCTTTTCCTGATATTCAAGATAACGGCGACGTGCCCTTGTCAGTGAGCTTGCGGTAAGATAGATCTTGACATCTGCATCCGGCAGGATCGTTGTTCCGATATCTCTGCCGTCCATGACAACGCTCATGGTCCTGGCCAGCTTGCGCTGCAGATCAAGAAGCTTCTCTCTCACACGCGGCACTGCAGAACTTACAGACGCCATTGCACTCACTTCTTCTGTGCGGAGATGTGCATTTACATTTTCTCCGTCGAGAAGAACGATCTGCTCTCCATTCTGATACTCAATAGAAATCTCCGCATTCTGACATGCCTCTCCGATCTCATCCGGTTCCTCGCGGTTTACTCCCTTTCTGAGAAGATAAAGTGCCATGGCGCGATACATTGCTCCTGTATCCACGTATACAAAAGAAAGTTCTTTTGCTACTTTTTGGGCCACTGTACTTTTGCCCGCTCCAGCCGGACCGTCAATTGCAATATTGTGTACCATTTTGTTTTCCTCCTAGTTACTCTTTTTCGCTTATATCTATAGCAGCAAGGTATGCAGTGGACCACGCGATCTGAAGATTGTAGCCCCCTGTTACTGCGTCAAGATCAAGAACTTCACCTGTAAAATACAGGTTTTTGATTTTTTTGGACTCCATGCTTCCCGGGTTGATATCCTTGACGGAAACACCGCCCTGTGTGATGACCGCCTCCTTGAATTCTCCCGGCTCCGTGATCGTGAACGGGAAATTCTTGACGACTGTGCCAAAGGCAAGGCGTTCTTCTCTGGATATCTCATGGATCACCTTATCTCCCGGGATTCCACCGATCTCAAGCATCACCGGTGTAAGTGATGACGGGAAAAGGACTCCTATCACATTCTTAAACTGCTTATTCTTGCCATTTTCAAACTCTCGAAGTATCCGCTCATCAAGCTGCTCCGGACTGAGGGCCGGCTTAAGATCGATAAATGCGCTCAGTTCTTCTCCTTTGGCAAGATATTTGCCAAGTTTGGCACTGGCACTTAAGATCAGCGGTCCGGTAACACCGGTATGTGTAAACATCATCTCTCCAAAATCCCGATAAAGGATCTTTTTGCCGCGTCTGACTGTAAGCTCTACATTCTTGAGTGAAAGTCCTGTCATCCTCGGAATATAATCTTCTTTGACCTTAAGCGGAACAAGCGATGGGATACAGTCCGTCACCTGATGCCCGGTCTCCCGTGCAAAACGATATCCGTCTCCTGTGGAACCGGTCGTTGGATAAGACAGTCCGCCTGTCGCAACGACTACTGCATCTGCATTCTGAACTTCTCCGTCCGCCAGGGAAATTCCTGTCGCAGTCCCGTCCTTTGTCAGAATCTCTCTGACTTCACTTCTGAATCTTACGTGAACGCCATATTTCTTCATAAGACATTCCAGACCGCGGATGATGTCTGAAGAGCGGTCAGACTGTGGAAAAACGCGGTTTCCCCGTTCTGTCTTGAGCGGTACGCCCGTCTCCTCAAGAAGTGCCATCATATCCTGGCTGTTAAAAGTATAAAATGCACTGTACAGAAATTTGCTGTTCGTCATCACTGCGCGGAGCAGGTCTTCTACCTCACAGTTATTTGTAACATTGCATCTTCCTTTTCCTGTAATATAGAGTTTCTTTCCCAGCTTTTCGTTTTTTTCGTATAAAAAAACTTCACAGCCGTTTCTGGCGGCGATGATACTGCACAGCATACCGGCAGCTCCGCCCCCGACAATTATCACTTTGTTCATGGAAATCCTTTCTTGCAAGCAAGCCCGTCAGAAAAATCTGGCGGGCCTGATTATTTTCCTTCATTTGGAACGCTGTCCAAAGCAGGGATTTTTATTTTTTATACCGGATATGCTCCGTTTTCTGTGTCTGCAGCTTTCTCGTCTACTTTTTTCTCCTGAGCCTGACGGTATTTGAAGAAGTCAGTAGCAACCTGCGGGAACAGTGCGTAGGACAGAACGTCCTCATCCTGCTCTTTGTAAGCGGACATTTCTGTTTCCAGTTTGTCCAGCTCATTGTCGAGAAGGTCTGCCGGACGGCAGGTGATCGGTTTTGCATCTCCGATGCACTTCTTCTGTACATCCTGGTTGAATGGTTTTACGGTTGCACCGTATTTTCCTAACAGGATATCCTTTGTTTCTTTTGTGACCATCTTGTATCTCTCACCCATGAGCACGTTGAATACAGCCTGTGTACCAACGATCTGAGAAGACGGAGTTACGAGCGGCGGCTCACCGAGGTCTTTACGAACCTTCGGAACTTCCTCAAGAACATCGTAGAATTTGTCTTCTGCGTGCTGCTCTTTGAGCTGTGATGTCAGGTTGGAAAGCATTCCGCCTGGTACCTGATACAGAAGAGTCTTGATGTTTACACCAAGGTTCTTCGGATTCAGAAGGCCGCTGTCCAGAGCGTCATCACGGATCGGCCGGAAGTAATCAGCGATCTCAGCAAGGAGTTTCTGATCAAATCCTGTATCATATGGTGTGCCTTTGAAGGTCTCTACCATAACCTCTGTTGCCGGCTGGGAAGTTCCCAGAGCGAACGGAGACATTGCAGTATCGATGATATCAACACCAGCTTCTACTGCTTTGAGGTATGTCATGGAAGCAACACCAGAGGTGTAATGTGTATGAAGATCGATCGGGATCTTAACAGCATCTTTGAGTGCTCCGACAAGCTCAGTTGCTTTATATGGAAGCAGAAGACCTGCCATATCTTTGATACAGATGGAATCTGCACCCATGTCTTCGATGTGTTTTGCGATGTTTACCCAGTACTCAAGAGTATATGCATCACCTAATGTGTAGGAAAGAGCAACCTGTGCGTGTGCTTTTTCTTTGTTGGCAGCTTTAACTGCTGTCTGAAGGTTACGCATATCGTTGAGGCAGTCAAAAATACGGATGATGTCGATTCCGTTTGCTACAGATTTCTGTACGAAGTATTCTACTACGTCATCTGCATATGGACGATATCCAAGGATGTTCTGTCCACGGAACAGCATCTGAAGTTTTGTGTTCTTGAAGCCGTCACGTAATTTACGAAGTCTTTCCCATGGGTCTTCTTTAAGGAAACGAAGG
>NZ_FR886699.1:0-12645 GCF_000436615.1 Blautia sp. CAG:237 | reverse complement strand
GTCTTCTTTAAGGAAACGAAGGGAAGCATCGAAAGTAGCTCCACCCCAGCACTCTACTGCGTGGTAGCCGACTTTGTCCATTTTATCTACGATCGGGAGCATCTGTTCTGTGGTAAGTCTTGTTGCGATCAGAGACTGATGAGCATCACGGAGAACAGTTTCCACGATTTTTACAGGTTTTTTTTCTAATTCAGCCATTATGTTTTCTCCTTATATTATTAATTCAGCTAAACGCATCTGACCCAGCGGGATCAAACACCGAAGATAGCCATGAAGGTTCCGGCTGCAACGGCTGTTCCGATTACACCGGCTACGTTTGGTCCCATTGCATGCATCAGCAGGAAGTTTGTAGGATCTGCTTCTGCGCCGACTTTCTGGGATACACGGGCAGCCATAGGAACGGCTGATACACCAGCGGATCCGATCAGCGGATTGATCTTTCCACCGGACAGTTTGCACATCAGTTTACCAAGCATACATCCGCCGAAAGTACCGAATGCAAATGCTGCAAGACCGAGAACAACGATTTTCAGAGTATCAACATTAAGGAATGCCTCTGCGCTTGTAGAAGCACCTACAGATGTACCAAGCAGGATAACTACGATGTACATCAGGGCATTGGAAGCAGTCTCAGTAAGCTGTTTAACAACGCCTGACTCACGGAAGAGGTTACCCAGCATCAGCATACCTACCAGCGGAGCTGTTGTAGGAAGAAGTAAGCAGACAACGATCGTGATAACGATCGGGAACAGGATCTTCTCGATCTTGGTTACCGGACGAAGCTGATCCATTTTGATCTTACGTTCTGCTTCTGTAGTACAGAGTTTCATAATCGGCGGCTGAATGATCGGAACCAGTGACATATAAGAATATGCCGCCACCGCGATCGGTCCCATTAAAGCGGTCTGTCCAAGTTTTCCGGCAAGGAAAATGGAGGTAGGACCATCTGCTCCACCGATGATGGAGATCGCTGCTGCTGCTTTTCCGTTGAATCCAAGGAAGATCGCAAGGAAGTATGCAACATAGATACCAAGCTGTGCAGCTGCTCCGAGGAGGAAGCTCTTCGGATTGGCGATCAGCGGACCGAAGTCTGTCATCGCACCAACGCCCATGAAGATCAGGGACGGAAGGATACTCCACTCATCGAGGATATAGAAGTAATGCAGAAGACCACCAACACCGTTGGACATGTCTTCCGGATTTGCCATAATGTCCGGGTAGATATTTACCAGGAGCATACCAAAAGCGATCGGAACCAGAAGAAGCGGCTCAAAACCTTTTTTGATAGCAAGGAATAAGAATACACACGCCACCGCGATCATCAGATAGTTTCCCCATGTCAGGTTAAAAAATGCTGTCTGATGGATCAGGTTGGACAGGGTTTCTATTACATAAGACATTTGATTACCTCCCGTCCTAGTTCATTGTAGCCAGAGTATCTCCGTTTTCTACGGATGCGCCTTCGGATGTGTCGATGCTGGCTACAGTACCATCCTGAGGAGCTACAACCGGGATCTCCATCTTCATGGATTCCAGGATCACGATGTTGTCTCCTGCTTTTACTGCCTGTCCTGCGGAAGCTACGATCTTGAGGACTTTGCCTGGTACAGAAGCGGTAACTTTGACTGCGCCTGCTCCTGCTGCCGGTGCTGCTACTTTAGGAGCTGCTGCCGGTGCTGCCTTCGGTGCTGCTACTGGAGCTGCTGCCGGTGCGCTTACGCTTCCTGTTTCTTCTACAGTAACTTCATATGCTGTTCCATTTACGGTGATTGTATAGCTTTTCATTTTTAATCCTCCTAAAATTGTCAATTACCTTTTTTTGCGGTTGATCTTACGGATGGAGCGTACAACAAATCCGTCTGTTGTAGTTCCCTCTGATGCTGCGATCGCTGCTGCGATCACGGCGATCAGCTCTGAGTTATCAGTTTCTTCCTGAACAGGTGCTGCTGCCACCGGAACCGGTGCAGGAGCCGGAGCTGCTGCTTCTTCTTTTTTCTTTTTAACCTGCTGTGCTCCTGAACCCGGAATGTATTTGAACAGGGAGATCAGGAAGATCAGCATGGCCAGAATCACGAATACAGTACCGATTCCCATAAGAGTGTTAAGTGCTGCATTCTTCATGGTTGTTCCAAAAGAATACTGAATATCGACTGCCAGTGAAGTAGGAGTCAGGTTCTTGTCAAATACATAAGTAAATTCAGCGTCTTCTTTTTCGAATTCAACCGGAATAACTGCTGTATATTCATCACCTGAATATTCGATCTCTACATCACCGGTTTCCTTCAGCTCACCCAGGGCGTCTTTGGTTCCGTCCCAGGCTGTCATTGCACTTGAAGTAAACGCATCGTCGGACTCCATGTACTGCTCGATCTGATCATCAGACAGTCCGATGATCTCATCTGTCAGTCCTTCTGCATAAGTTTCAATCTGGTTTTTGACGGTTTCGTCGATCTCACCATCTGCCCAAACAACTGCTGCACCAGAGAACATCAGGGATGCGGCGCAGGCAAAAGCAGCGCAGGTAGTGGATGCTTTCTTTAACATCTGATTCATATGCTCACCTCGCTTAGACTGTGCCATGTTTCTTAGCTGGACGGTCTTCTCTCTTTGTGAACAGCATCTCAAATGCTCCGATCACGTATTTACGTGTGTCAGCCGGAGCGATCACAGTATCTACATATCCTCTTGCTGCGGCAGATTCTACGCTGGACTGCAGTTCTCTGTACTCTGCAGCTTTCTCGTTGATAACAGAAGCTTCTGATCCCGGGTACATGATCTTTGCTGCCATGGAAGCATCCATCATTCCGATTTCTGCATTGTCCCATGCATAAACGATATCTGCACCTACAGATTTGCTGTTCATTGCCACATAAGCTGTTCCGTATGCTTTGCCGATGATGACGTTTACCTTCGGAACGGTTGCGGATGCAAATGCATGAACCAGTTCTCCGATGGATTTAGCCATAACTTTCTCGCTGCATACAGTTGCGTTGAATCCGGTTACGTTTGTAAGAGTCAGTACCGGGATATCAAAAGCGTCACAGAATTTTACGAATCCGGCTGCTTTTCTTGCTCCTCTTGCGGAAAGAGTGCCGTCGAATTCTTCTGTCTTCTCACCTTCTGCATCATAAACTTCTGTTCTGTTGGCTACTGCACCTACAGTCATTCCGTTTACACGAAGGAGTCCTGTAACAACGTCTTTACCATAGTCTCTCTTGGTCTCGAAGAAGATTCCGTTGTCTGCGATTCTGGAAAGTGCGATGGAGGTGTCTCCTGCGCATGCTGCGATATCCTCGCATGCACGGTTCAGATCATCTGTGCACTCTGCGAAAGAATCATTGTCTTCGAAGTTGGATGGAAGAAGGCTTACCAGCTGACGGATCTCAGCAAGGATCTCTTCTTCGGATTCTACAGCATCAATAAGACCAGTCTCTTTGCTCTGGTAATCAGCTGCTGCTGTGTCACATTTCTCTGTGCAGTTTCCATCAAGTGCGTTCGGGCTGTTTACGAACATTTTGCCTTTTTTGGCTTCGATGAATGTGAAGTCGGTCAGTGCCGGAACAACTGCCATTCCTCCGCCACAGGTACCGAATACTGCTGTGATCTGCGGGATCATTCCGGATGCCATTGTCTGTTTAAAGTAGATTCCACCGAATGCTTCCAGTGCATCTGTTGCTTCCTGAAGACGCATTCCTGCACAGTCTACCAGACCGATCACAGGTGCTCCTGTCTTGATAGCAAGGTCATATAATGCGGAGATCTTCTTTGCATGCATCTCGCCTACAGTTCCGTTCAGTACGGAAGCATCCTGGCTGTATACATAGACAAGATTTCCATCGATTACACCATATCCGGTGATAACACCGTCTGAAGGCGCTTTTTTCTCAGTCATGTTGAAATCTGTAGATCTGGCTGTTACGCTTTTCCCGATTTCGACAAAACTGTTGGCGTCAAGCAAAGAAGTGATTCTTGTGCTCGCTAAGCTTTGTGTTGCATTACTCATTCTCTTTTGCCCTCCATGTTTATAAAATTTTAAAATATAACCAAAATTTTAGCCGATTATAATTGTAACCTGTTTTCAAGTTTTTTTCAATACATTTCGGTTTTTTTGTTAAATTTTTAACCCCAAAATTTATTTTATGTCAATGCAAAAATTTTGGTCAAAAAAAGAAAAGCCCTCTCCTCGCGGAAAAGACTTTTTGCTCTCTTTCATTTCCTTAATGAAAAAATCTATCAGAAACATATTCCAGGGTCCGGGTGAAGGTTCTCTCCCCGACAGACTGTTCTGCCAGTACCGGGTAAGCAGAGAGCAATTCCCCATTCAGCCGGAATGTCACCTGCCCGATCTCATCTCCCCGTCTTACAGGAGCTTCGATCGAAGACGGCACTTTTACCTGACAGGTCACATTTTCCCTGTCAGAAAGAAGCATGCAGGTTTCTTTCTGTTCTTCGGAGATATCGAGAAGACCGTGCAGATATATCTTCTTTCTGCCGACAGGATCTCCCGTGAATCCATTTTTGACCTGGATCAGAGGAATCTCGGGGTCTTTCCACCAGCTGCGGTATTTATAATTTTCTTCGCCGTAATTAAGAAGTGCTGCGGTATCCTTCCATTTGTAAGTCTTGTGGTTCGGCCAGCCGCTTCCCAGAAGGGCAACAATGAAAGTCCTGCCGTCTTTTTCCTCTGCACAGACATAACAGTAGCCCGCGTCTCCTGTGTATCCGGTTTTTCCTGACAGGATGCCTTCTCTCATATCCAGGAACGCATTCGCATTGTGGAGAGAAAATGTCCGCTTCTTCTCAATATCTGAAAAAGAATAGTCCCTTGTCTCGGTGATCTTGAGGAACATCGGATTCTGTATGGCATAGCGCATGATAAGTGCCAGGTCCCGCGCTGTTGTATGATGACTTCCCCCGTCATCCTTCGCATCCAGCCCGTTCGGTGTCACAAAATGTGTGTCCGTACAGCCGATCTCTTTCGCTTTCTGGTTCATCATGGCTGCAAATCCTTCCACAGAACCTCCGATATGTTCCGCGATCGCGACCGCGGCATCGTTGTGGCTCTGCAGCATCAGAGAGTACAAAAGGTCTTCCAGATAATACTGCTCTCCTTTTTGAATACCAAGCCGTACATCTGGCTGCGCGGCAGCATTGGAAGAAACCTGTACATAATCATCGCCTTTACCGTTTTCCAGGGCAAGGATGCAGGTCAGGACTTTCGTGGTGCTTGCATTCGCTCTCGGTGTTTCGCCCTCTTTTTCATACAGGACACGCCCCGAATCCCCATCCATCAGAACTGCCGAAAGCGCATAAAGATTTCCGGGCGCACTGCTTTCCCCGGAAGCAGCACAGACTGTGGAATTTATCAAAAAAACTGCTATGACCAGAATCGTGACCGTGATATTATATCTGCGTTTCATATCCCACCTCTTATTCTTTATAGGATATTTTATGCAGACCTGTCCTCATTATATGTCTCTGTTCCTTCCGGTTCCAGTAAGCCGGTCAGCCGTTATAAGTCTTATACCATCTCTCGCCCAGCGGTCTGTCTTCTTTTGAAAGTCTGAATAATTCCTCAAGGTACTGCGGTGCTTCCTTTATCTCCCTGTCATACAGTCCGTGCAGGGCATGGACCGGAACTGCGCTCCCCGGGACCGGGTCTTTCGCCATGAAATATTCCATCATGGAATCAGACAGCTTCTTGCCGGCAAGCCTCGAAAGCACCGTGAGAAATTTCTTACGCCTGCCCTTGTTATCATAGACCAGACAATTTGTGATCAGCTTCATGCGCCTCAGAGATTTCAGGATATCTCCTGTCGCTATTTTGGGGATCGCACGGTGGATCACTCTGGCATAGGGGATTCTCGGAAACACACCGCATGCCGGGTAATAATGATATGGATTTTTATGAGTTTCCAGCATCAATGTCCGGTCAAATTCTTTCTCAAGAAGGGTATGCGTGATCACTTCCTTCGCCGCCATATCCTCGATATAGGGATGGCAGGCGCTGTCCAGAAGATAATGGCATCCGAATCCAAGGAGATAGGCAAGGAGCTTCTCATCGTGCTTTTCGCGCACGATCGCCATTCCCCTCTCAAAAAAAGGAGCCGCTTTTTCCTTATGCATACGGATACCCGTTGTGGATACCTTTGGTTTCAGCATGTGATAAAACAGGATATCCGGTCCATGAAGACCGATCCGGTACAGATTAACATTTCTCTGAATGACCATCTGCATCTCCTTCGGAAGTTTGTGATAGATTTTTTTGCCAAATAAGTCATGTGCATAGGTCGTAGGCATTTTATTTTCCTCCTAAACATCCAGGCGAAGCTGTACTTCTTCCTCGGCTTCCGCCTTAAAATCTTCCAGACGGACCGGATCTACAGCAGGAAGTTCTTCCAGCCCCTGTACGCCAAAACAGCGCAGGAACTCTTCGGTCGTCCCAAGGAGGATCGGTCGTCCCGGCGCATCCAGTCGTCCAAGCTCTTTTACAAGCTCATATTCTACCAGTTTGTTGATCGCATGGTCACATTTTACCCCGCGGATCTTCTCGATCTCTGCCTTTGTGACCGGCTGTTTGTACGCGATAATAGAAAGTGTCTCCAGCATGACATCTGTCAGTGCCGGTTTCTTGGGATGCAGGGCAAGACGGATCAGACATTCGTAGTATTCTTTTTTGGTGCACATCTGATAGGACTGCTCCAGTTCGATGATCTGGATCCCTCTGTCTTCCTCCTGATAACGGTCCATCATATTGTTGAGAAGTTTTCGCGTTGTCTCCTTGTCCTGCTGGATCGCACTGGCGATCTGCGTCAGCTCCACGGATTCTCCCATGGTAAAAAGCACCGCTTCGATCGCCGCTTCTAATTTCTTTATTTCCATATGATTCCTCAATCTCTGTATTTATTCGTCTGCAAATTCTGTCAAATGTGTCCATTCTACAGGGTCCCTGACAACATCCACCTGAATATCATCGAACAGCTCGTCCTGCTCCACGTGAATATATCCCATCTTCATCAGTTCCAGAATAGAAAGAAAAGTCACGATAAGCTGCACTCTTGACTTCTGCCCGACAAGCAGCTGACGGAAACTGAATTTCCTGTGGTTTCCTGCATATTCCTTCATTTCGAGCATTTTTTCGGAAAGACTGACTTCTTCTTTCTCGATCGTTCCAAATCTGCTTCGGATCGGGTCGATCTTGTCCTCCTGTTTCTTAAGGATCGACTGATAAATGCTGTGCAGTTTCTCAAGGGTAAGTCCCGCAAGAAGTTCCCTCGGGTCGACCGGCTCCCTGTACTTCATTACCTCGTCCGGAACAGTAGCTCCCTTATAAAAAACTCCGACAGCCCCGTCCATCCTGTCTTTCAGTTCATAGGACATATATTTATACATCTTATATTCCAGAAGTTTCTGGACAAGTTCTTCTCGCGGATCCTCTTCCTCACCCTCTTCGTTCACTTCTTTCGGGAGAAGCATTTTACACTTGATGTCGAGAAGTGTCGCCGCCATGACAAGAAATTCGCTCATGACGCCTAAGTCTTCTTTTTCCATGGAGTGAATATATTCCATGTACTGATCTGTGATCTCCACGATCGGAATATCATAGATATCGATCTTGTTTTTTTCGATCAGATGGAGAAGAAGGTCAAGAGGTCCTTCAAAGACGTTAATTTTTACCGGTATTGCCATTTGCTGTTTTCCTTCCTGTTTTGTGAGAGTCTTCCTTATGGGCAGACGGACAGAATTCGATCACCAGAAGCTCCCTCGGATTGTGGAGACGGATCGGTATCGTATGCTCTCCAAGCCCTGCACTGACAAGCATCGTGCTTTTGCCGCTTTGGAATCTGCCGCAGCAATACGGCGGAAAAAGGAGATACTGCGGGCAGGTCAGCCCGTGATTCTCGCCAAAGCGCAGGATTCCCCCATGATAATGTCCGGACAAAACAAGGTCCGCACCCCAGGAAAGATACGTATTTCCATATTTAGGGTTATGTGCCAGAAGAATATGTATCCCCGACATGAACGGTGTCCCGAGAAGTTCTTCCAGCTCTGTGAGACTGAGTTTTGGAGAATTCGGTTTGTGATAATATTCGATTGGAAGTTCCAGTCCGTGAAAGATAAAATCAGTTCCACAAAAATTCGAAGATATGCGCTCATTATGCAGAAAGCACACACCTGCACTAGTGAGCAGCCGTTCATAATTCAAGTACTCCTGCCGTACTTCAGGATTCAGAAGCATCTTATACTCATGGTTCCCAAGCGTATAAAAAACCGGTATCTTCTCACTCAGACGGCTCAGAAGCACTGCTGCCGCCTGAAGCGTCTCAGTCTTTCGGTTGACGATCATATCTCCGGCGACAAGAACTGCCGCCGGATCATGTTTCAGAACAGCGTCATATAATTCCTGATGATTATTGCCATAGATAAGGCCATGAAGATCTGTCAGAAATGCAAATCTTACTTTATGTCCGTTTTTCAGTTTATCTGTGTGAATCTCATATGTTCTGGTTCTGAATGTTTTTTTCATGTAATTCCCCAATATTTTTTATTTACCGAAACCGCAGTTCGGGAAGGTGCAGGATGCACAGTTCAGGCAGAGTCCGCCCTCTCCGTAGGCTGCGATCTCCTCAGCACGGATCGGATCATCTGCCATGACACGCGGAAGGATCAAGTCAAAGACTGTTCTCTTGGCGTACATGACACATCCCGGAAGTCCGAGGATCGGCACTGTCCGCTCTCCGTCCTTATAATAGGCGAGAAGCAGCATGGCTCCCGGAAGCACCGGAGCTCCGTATGTGACGATATCTGCCCCTGTATCCTTGATCGCGCCAGGTGTGCGGTCATCCGGGTCCACGCTCATCCCACCGCTGCAGATCACAAGGTCTGCGCCTTCTTTGATAAAGTTCAGAATGTCGGCTGTGATCTGTTTTCGGTCATCACCCGGTGTGGTCTGCCCCATGACAGGACAGGCATATTCCTCCAGTTTATCTTTAAGGACCGGTGTAAAAGTATCCTTGATCAGTCCGTTCTTTACTTCGCTTCCGGTGGTCACGATCCCCGCCTTCTTATTTTTGAAAGGAAGAATGGAAAAGATCGGCTCCTCTCCTGCCACTTCCTCGGCGCGGTCCATTTTTTCCTTCTCGATCACAAGCGGGATGATACGGGTTCCTGCGATCTTGTCGCCCTTTCTGATCGGGAAATCGCCGTGTCTGGATGCGATCATCATCTCACCCAGAGAGTTTACCTTAAGAAGTGCATCTCTTCGGATCTTAAGCACACCGTCGCAGTCCGCGATCAGCTCGATCTTGCCTTCCTTGATGTCACTTCCATGCATATGCTCTCCTGCGGAAATCTTGTAAAGGATCTCTGCTGCCTCGTTTTCGTGAAGGATCCCCTCCTTTTTCTCCCACACGAAAAGATGCTCTTTTCCTACAGAAAGAAGTGCAGGTATGTCTTCTTCCCTTACGATATGTCCTTTTTTGAATAAAACTCCCTTTTTCTGATCTTTGATGATCTGTGTGATGTCGTGGCACAGGATATGTCCCACTGCATCTTGTGTTCTGATTTCTTTCATTGTTTTCTTCTCCTAGTTTTTGCTTTGACCATTTGGATATTATTATACCTCTCACAGTGTATCTTTGTCAAAAGATTCCTGCCCGGCGGTTAGCCATAAATAACCAGCTGTTTTGCGAAGGCAGTCGAGATATCCCGCACGTTCAATGTCTTCCGCATAAAGGATCGTAAGGCGTCCAAGTTCTTTATCACCTGCGGTATAGATCACTTCTCCTGCTTTCGCGCCTTTTTTTATCGGTGCTTCGGTCTTTTCGGGAAGACTTATTTCTTTTTTTACATCGGAAATGCTGTGTCCTTCGGTATCCAGATAACGGAAAGTGCCATCGTAGGAAAGCGAGACCGTTTCTTCTTTTCCTTTCTTTACAGAAAGCTCTGGAAGTTCTGCCGGTTTGTTGTCGATATAGCGACAGCACCTGGCAAATCCATAATCCAGAAGAGAGGCGGCATCTTTGAGCCTTGCCTTATAATCCGGTGCTGCCATGACGACAGAGATCAGCATAAGTTCATTCCTCTCTGCCACCGCGCTCAGGCAGAATCCCGCTTTGCTGGTACTTCCCGTTTTGAGTCCGATACAGCCGGAATACGTACGGATCAGTCGATTCGTGTTGGTGAGTCCGAATTCTTTGCTTCCCTGTCTGGTAACGTGAGTGATATTTTCCATCCAGATCGAAGAATACTGAAAGATCTCCGGATAATTCAGGATCAGCTCCCGGCTCATCAGGGCAATATCATATGCTGTCGTATAATGTTCATCCGAATCCGTCAGTCCACAGCAGTCGACAAAATGCGTATTTTCCATCCCAAGCCCTTCTGCCCTGGCATTCATCTCTTTTACAAAAGCTTCCTCACTTCCTGCGATATGTTCTGCCATCGCAACACTGGCATCATTTCCCGATGCAACGACGATACACTTGATCATCGTCTCCACATCCTGCGTCTCGCCTTCTTCCAGAAAAACCTGCGAACCGCCCATGGATTTCGCATGTGCGCTTGTCGTCACAGTATCGGTAAGTTTCAGGCTTCCGTCTTTCAGGTGATCGAAGATCAACAGGAGCGTCATGACTTTTGTGACACTCGCAGGACTCCTTCTGGTGTCTTTGTCTTTCTCATAAAGAATCGTTTTTGTCTCCGGCTCCATCAGGACACCACTTGGTGCCGAGATCTCCACCGCCTCATTTTCTTCTGCATGTACGGGAATGCAGGCAAGTACAATACAGAATAATAAAAAACATGCCGCCGTTTTTCTTATTTTTCCAGGGAATTTCATACAATACCTCAAAATCCTTTTCCTTACTATTGTAAAAACTTTCCTGCGAAATTATACCATTGCATACAAAAAAGGAATGCGGCAGTTCCCCTCTCGAAAAACCGTCGTATTCCCTTTCGTATCATTTTTATAACAGCGGGGCAAAAAGCCTCAGGATGCTCTGGAATCCGCGCACCAGGATGTTTCTGTCACGGCAGAATTCAATATTGATCGGATCACAATAATTCAGGGTTTCTCTGAAATCCTCCAGAATATCCCCGACTACTTTGTTCTTGTAGAACCAGACGCCGTTTTCAAAATGAAGATACAGGCTGCGGTAGTCCAGATTGATCGTTCCGACAACCGCGATCTCATCATCACAGACAAAAGATTTCGCATGAAGGAATCCCGGCTGGTACTCATAGATCCGCACTCCTGCCTCCAGAAGCTGCTCATAATAAGACTGTGTCAGCAGAAAGACCATCTTCTTGTCCGGGACACCCGGTGTCATGATCCGGACATCGACACCGCTCTTGGCAGCCAGACAGAGGGCTGTCATCATCTCATTGTCGATGATCAGATATGGCGTACAGATATAGACATATTTCTTTGCACGGTTGATGATGTTCAGGTAAACGTTCTCACCGAGGACTTCCCCGTCCAGCGGCGTATCACTGTATGGCTGCACGAAACCGTCATCCTCAAATGCCTCTGGATGATATTTGTGCGGCATATGGAGTTCATGCTCCATCGGCTCTGCAGAGTTATTGACCACACTCCACATATGCAGGAACATCACCGTCATATTCCAGACAGCCTCGCCCTTGAGCATGACTGCGGTATCCTTCCAGTGACCGAAGCGTTCTTTCTGGTTGATATATTCGTCCGCGAGGTTGATTCCCCCGGTAAATCCTGTCTTACCGTCGATCACGCAGATCTTGCGGTGGTCGCGGTTATTCTGAACGATATTCAGAAGCGGCCGAAACGGGTTGAAAATGGTACATTTGATGCTCTTTTCCCTGAGAACTTTGTCGTATCTGTTCGGAAGCGTGGTAAGGCAGCCAAATCCGTCATAGATCAGCCGGACATCCACGCCCTCTTTCGCCTTGCGTTCCAGAATATCGAGGATCGTCCGCCACATCACACCGTCATTGATGATAAAATACTCAATATAGATATAATGCTGCGCCTGTTCCAACTCACGTACCAGGACCGGGAACATGTCATCTCCGACCTGGAAATATTCTGCCGTTGTATTCCCATGGACAGGGAAACTGGAATACTGATGGATATATCTGGACTGCACCGCCGCTCCCGCGCTCTGTTCTTCCAGTTCTTGAAACGTCTGCTCATCCTGCTCCATATAAGGAAGGCTTTCTTCCTGAACCTGTGTGTATTTGTCCTGGATCGCCTGCGCGATCCTGGATTTACCAAAAAGCACATACAGGAGAACACCAAATACAGGAACCGTCATTATCAGGATCGTCCATCCCAGTTTGTAGGATGGATTGATCTTTTTGTTTACGATCCAGAGCACGATCAGAACACTGATGATCCCGATCGCATTGGAAATATATTTCGAGTAAGCTGCCAGCCTCCATGCGGTGATCAAAAGCCAGCCCATCTGGATCAAAAGGGCAAGCGCAACACAAAAGATCCTGTTGAACAGAAGTTTTAAAATTCTCTTAAGAAACTGCATAATACGACCCATAAACTCTTCCCCGTTGCCCTTTCCTCTGTCTCGTTAAATAAGTATCAATTTTAAATCTTAAAAATCCCTGACGGACTTGTCGTCAGGGATTTTTTGCGCACAATTAATTATATTT
>NZ_FR886698.1:0-3963 GCF_000436615.1 Blautia sp. CAG:237 | reverse complement strand
TCTTTGTATACGGCATTTTCTTCCATGTCATGGCTCAGAAGGCCTTTCCAGTAAGTCTCAAAAGAGTTATGGATTGAATGCCAGTGCCAGTACATCACGCCAAGAGCGCCGGAGGCCAGATGGCTGTATGCCTGCAGGCGAAGCTGTCCGTCATATGGTGTCCAGCCTGGATAACCCTGTGCTTCTGTTTCCAGAACCAGGTAGTTGTCATTTTTGAGACAGCGGATCAGATCACCACCAAATGCGATCTCTGCACCACTCAGGTGATCCTGGGTCGGATGATAAATATCCGTTCCTGCCATGGTCAGATGTTTTGCACATTTAAAATGGTTTACATCCGGCTGCACGCCGTAGGAATATCCTCTCCACTCAAAATCCAGATTGTGGGTGATAAACTGGTCTTCTCTCTTATATTCAGAAACAATCGCTGCCTGCCAGCCCAGGAATTCTTCCACCAGACTTCTCTGGTATTTTTCAAACTCTGCCCCCAGACTTCCATTGATCGTACCGCGCACATCCGGAAAATCTTCCCAGGCATTGATGCGATTGCTCCAGTAATCCAGACCGAATTCATGATTCATGGCATCCAGATCATTATGAAATTTCTCCCGGAGATATTTCACAAAACCAAGCTGCACGTTTTTGCCTGCAGTTCCATAATATTTCGTTTCATTATCAAGCTGGAATCCGATCACACATTTTCGGTGTGCAGAAACTTCCATCAGCTTGCGGATGACTCTTTCCGCATAATACCGATAGACCGGATGTGTGATGTCCATAATCTGTCTCGCACCATAGATTCCTCTGCCTTTGACCGTCTCCGCCAGCACATCCGGATAGGCTTTCACCATCCAGGTCGGCACTGCATAGGTCGGAGTCCCTATGATAACGTTAATTTCTGCCTCTTCCATCGCATCCATTACACGGATCACATGTGAAAAGTCAAAAACACCTTCCTGCGGTTCACAGGTGCTCCATGTAGACTCTGCAATCCGAACCGTATTGATCCCGGCTTTTTTCATCATGGCAACATCTTTCTCCAGCCGGTCATACGGCATATATTCATCGTAATACGCTGCCCCATAGAGTAATTCCCTCATAATACAATGCCCCCTGTCATTCACTCATGTATTTCCAGCGGCAAACCATCCGGATCCTGGAAAAATGTCATCTTTTTACCTGTATAGTCATCTATTCGAACAGGCTCCGTAGCAATCCCTCTGGCATTTAATTCTTTTACCACTTCTTCTACATTGTCTACCTTAAATGCTAGATGCCTGAGTCCAAGAGCTTCCGGATAATTGACTCTTGCAGGTGCATTTTTAATAATAAAAAGTTCTATTTCCTGTTCTCCACAGGCCAGATCAATTTTGTAGTCATCGCGCTCCCTGCGATAATTCTCCCTGATCACATTAAATCCGAGAAGATCCACATAAAAATGCTTCGATTTCTTATAATCACTTCCAATAATAGCTATATGATGAATTAAATTGAACATATTTCCCTCCGTATTCTTCTGACTTGATCAGAATACATTTCGCATCTGTCTACATCAATAATAAACTGCTTTATCCCTTCTATGCAACTCTTTTATTGTTAATGTTCACTTCAGCGGCCTTGGCAATCAGTCCTCTCTCTGATTATCTGCTTGGATTGGATGATCCTCTTCCGTATATTTCTCTATTTCTGTCGTTGTTACCCGTTTGATATGTTGTTTTTTCAAACGCAGATATACGTATTCCCGAAAAATAGTATAAAATACCGACAGCAGTGGAATGAAAACAAGCATGCCTACAATCCCCATAAGATTTCCGCCGATTGTAACTGCTGCCAGCACCCAGATTGATGGAAGTCCTACAGATTCACCAACAACATGAGGATAGATCAGATTTCCTTCAATCTGCTGCAGCATCAGAAATACTATTATAAACAAAATTGCCTGCTTCGGGCTTACCATAAAGATCAAAAAGCCTCCTACTGCACACCCGATGAAAGCCCCGAAAATAGGAATCAATGCTGTAAATGCAATTAAAACTCCAATCAAAAGTGCATATGGCATCCTCAAAATACTCAGTGTGATAACAAACATACATCCGAGAATCACGGCTTCCAGACACTGACCTGTAAGAAAGTTTGCAAATGTCCGATATGTCAGAGCGCAGACTTTAAGCAAAGCATCTGCTTTTTGTTGTGGAAGAAATGCGAAAAATACTTTTCTGATCTGTAAGTGCAGCTTTTCTTTCTGAAAAAGGACATAACAGGCAAAAGAAAAGGCAATAAAAAAGGTCGCTAATCCACTGACTATGGAACCCACAGCTGACATCGTCGTATTCATCATATTTCCAGCACCGTTGCCAAGAAGACTTATTCCCCACCTGATTGCCTGATCCGGATCAAACTGTACCTGATCTACCAGCTTCATAATTTCCTGGTTATTATGGAAAAATTCTCGAATCCAGCTTTGCATCTGCGGAATAAAGTCAGAAATGCTCATCATCAAAGTTCCCATTGTTCGCGTAAGCTGCGGAATCACACCGAACATCACCAATGCGATCACACCAACTATTAATACAATAGTAAGAAGCAGACTTATTGGTCTTGCCAGTTCTCCAGCTATCTTATTTTCCTTTTTTTCATTTTTAAAAATTGTCTTTTCCAAAAAGCTCATTGGCACATTCGTCAGAAATGCGATTGCACCACCAAGTATAAACGGAAATATAATCCCCCATATTGCCTTCAGCACACCGAGCACCACATCAAACTTCCACAGGGCAACCACAAGAAACGCCGTAAACACAATCAGCTCCCTGATTTTTTTTATAGATATTTTGCTTAAATCCACTATTTTCCTCCTTTTTTCAATCTTTATCTGTTATTCAAAGCTTATTGACTGCTATGTAAAGTCACGGCTACAATTCTAGCCTATCATCGAAAATGCCATAACCACAACTCCCAATATCACCAGGATCACTCCCGTCGCACGGTTCAATGTCTTTGGAGTTGCTTTGTTGGCAAATACCGCTGCGATTCTGGCCCAGAGAAATGTAAAGATTACACACAAAATCCATACCGACCAGTCTGGTGTACCGCCGATGGCGAAATGGGAGACGGCTCCGGTAAAAGCTGTGAAGGTCATAATAAGATAGATTTTTTCACTTTCAACTTTAATACCAGACATTCTGACATGCTATTTTCCTGTTCTTATACTTCCGGATCTGTGTTATACTGTACTATATTGTAACTATTCAGAAGGCATTTTGACCCGTAACTGTGAGGGTACTGAACAGTTACACTATATTTATGAGATATTGGAGGGAATCGACTATGCAAAATCCAATTCCTGATGAAAGATATTCTGTGGCAGACGAAGCCATCCTGGGAGCTTTTTTTAAACTCATAAAGCAAAAAGCTCCTGACCGGATCACCGTATCCGATATCACCAAAACAGCTGGTATCGCGAGAAGTACTTTTTATAATCATTATCAGGATATCCCCTCTCTTGTATCTGCTGTTGAGGAAAAGACGATCCATGATGTTTTTTCTATAATGGAAAAATTTCATCCGGAAAATGACCGCGATATCTGTCAGTCCTATTTTCTGACGATCTGTCGCTATACAATGGAAAATCCCTTCCTTGCCGGTCTTCTGAGCACCCCTCACGGGAATGATCTGTTTGAAAAAATGCTGACCATGCTTCATCACTATGTCACCGCTACCACCTCCAGTGCCAGCCCCGACAGACACACAAAAGAAGAAATATCTTACGTGATCACCTGCGCGATCGGCAGCACGATCGGTGTGCTTCACAAATGGACCCGGGATAATTTTGATCTCGCACCGGAAGTCATTGCAGAGATTCTGACTCAGATTTTTCTTTCCGGCATGCTGCCTCTTTTATCCTGACTGCCCTGCATACAGGCACAAAAAAACCGTCTGAGCACTTTCACTCAGACGGGTGTTTAT
>NZ_FR886697.1:11349-12503 GCF_000436615.1 Blautia sp. CAG:237 | reverse complement strand
TTTCTTTTATGCAAAATCACGAACTTGCTCATTTATAGTACTAAAGATAAAATCTGAGATACAGTAGTACTTGTGTCTTAGATTTTATTTTTTACCGAAAAGAAGAGGAGGAGAAATATGCCAAAAGAATTTGATTTTGACAAAGAATTCGAAAACATGATGACCAGTAATAAACTGGATACAGTTGTATTACTGGGACATATAAATCCGGATGGGGATGCGGCAGGATCTGTCATGGGATTAGCACATTACATAAAGGTAAACTATCCTCAGTATGAAGTGCTTCCATATCTGGCGGATACAATAGATAAAGGCCCTAATAAGATCATAAAGACAGATAAAGTATTTAATCCATTTGAAAAACCGAACGTAGAAGGAAAAAAGTTTGCAGTTATTGTGTGCGATAATGCAGTGATCGTGCGTATGGCAGGAAGAGAATATTATGAAGTTGCTACGGCATCAATGGTTATTGATCACCATGCATCTAATGAAGGATATGGAAACATTAATTATACGAAAGTTTCAGAAGCCTGTGCAGAGAATGTTTTTTACATACTGGACAAAAATAGTCTAGAAAAAGCGACAACTTTAGAACTTCATCCAACAGCTGCTGATTATATCTACCTGGGAATCATACAGGATACAGGAGGTCTTGCCAGGGCAAAGGAAAGTACTCTGTATGCGGTAATGACATTGCAGGGAATTGGCGTAAAACACAGTGATATTATGAAAACGATGCATAATGATACGCTGGAAAGCTTACAGAAGAAAGCCCTTTTATTAAATAAGGCGTTTTGTGTACTGGATGGCAAAGTAGCGTATGTTTGTGTAGATCAGAAAGAGAGCAAAGAAAAAGAAATCCGTTATGAAGATATCCATCCAATTGCAGAAATTCTTCGGGATTGCGAGGATATAGAGCTGAGCTTTACCATGTATGAGGAAGCTGAGAATAAATGGAGATGTTCTTTCAGATCTGATGGTGAATGGATTGACGTCAATGAATTGCTGACTCCTTTTGGCGGTGGAGGACATGCCGCTGCCGCGGGACTGAAAAAGACAACGGATGATGTGGAAAAACTAAGGGAAGCTATTTTTGAACGGATCAAGGATTTGAGAGAATAAATGTGAAAAATAGTATAAGAAATGAAACGAGC
>NZ_FR886697.1:0-11314 GCF_000436615.1 Blautia sp. CAG:237 | reverse complement strand
GAGCCGGTGCTTATTGCTGCTGCGATAGGCACCGGCTTTTTGCTCTCATAAATGACGGTTTAAGCTGAAAATACCAAAGATATCAAAAGAGTGAAAGAAAAACTTTGCACATGATTATAGTGAAAAAAATAACTGAGGCTTTTTTGAAAATTCGACAATAAAGTACTATAAATAGTATTATAAAAACTTATATGTACGATAAATGGGATGTAATATAAAAAAATATATATAAAAAAGAAAGACGAGAAAAGAAGTGCGATATAATGCACACATAAAAGGCGAGAAATAAAACGAAATACAAAATAATGCACAGACCCAAGAGCTTACTTTATCTGAATAGCTTATTTGATATATTTTATGTGGGATATAGTTGACCTATGACAGATATTGGGTATAATTACTTTAAATAATAAGAAAAAGTGAGAAATTACGATAATAACAGAAGGGAGATTTTATGATGGATCTTATGCAGGAAGCTATTCTTCTGGGATTTTCCGGGGCGGCTGTCATGGATACGAAAGAGCTTGTCTTTGTGCCGGAATACCGGACATTTTGTGAAGAAAATTTATGCGGCTGTTATAATGTAAATCCAGCCTGTCCACCCGAAAGTGGAACCGTGGAAGAGATGAAACAGCGTGCATTAAGTTATGAAAAAACACTGGTGCTGCAGACAATGCAGGAGGATCTGCACGATCCGGCGGAATACAAAAAAGCAAAACTGCTGCAGAATAAAATGACAGAAGAACTCGCAGAGAAGATGAAAGCAGACGGAAAGACAGATCTGCTGATCATGAGTGCCGGTCCGTATAAACATAATTCCTGTATGTCGGCATACTGTGTGGACGCACAGAAAATGGCAGATGCGGCGGGAATGCTTTGCTGGACAGATGACGGAATGGTGCGCTATTTTTCCCAGATCCTCTTTCATGAATAAAATTGTATTATAAATACAGATGTGATAGAATCAGTATCAGAAAATAAAAGCTTGCAGATGCAGACAGCAATGTCTGAAAAGCACAAATGACAGGAGGGGTTTTACCATGGAAAGACATGCATTTGCAATGAAAGTAAAAGAAGGCAGGATGAATGACTACCGCAAAAAACTTGGAGAGATCTGGCCGAAACTGACAGCATTTCTTGATCGTAATAAGGTAAAGAATTTCAGTATCTGGAATGCAGAGGATCTGATCTTTGGTTATTATGAGAACGAGGATGGAGCAGCTTTAAGCGCAGAGGAGAATGCAGCGAAAGATGCCATTACCGCGAAAATCCAGGATACTTTTGACTGGATCTCCACACCGGGAAAAGATATGCGGCTGATGTATCATAACTTTGGTGTTGTAAGAGAAAACAAAGAACTGATCCGTCACAGAATGTTTATGACTAAACTCAAAGATGGCTGTGAAGAAGAATACAAGAGACGCCATGACGGTCTGATCGAACAGAGAGGTGATACTGTTGATCCGGGTCCGGACAGCAACTTCAGCATCTGGAGTGCCGGTGGTTATATTTTTGGTTATGATGAGATCGATACTACCATGGAAGTAGAAGAAACGGTTGAAGCGAGAGAGCAGACTGTTGAATGGGAAATGCGTCAGCTTGGAATCATGGACTGGATCACGAATGATGTAGACTGGATGACAGGTGATGTTCATGCAGATGTAAAACGTCTGGCATGGCATAACTGATCAGAACAGAGAATAAAATAAAGTATAAAAGGAAGCCCTGGTTACTGCATGGATGAATGCGGCAGCCGGGGCTTCTGACATTAGAATAAAAATTATTTTTTGAGCATTTCCAGATATCCCTGGGTAGTGCTTTCGATCATTTTGTAAGTAAGCTCTGCCATGTGCTCCGCAGATTTCTGTTCTGGTTCTGTGAGCCAGGTGCGGATCAGGCCGACACATCCGTTCAGGATAAAGGCATAAGCGTATTTGAGATTTGGGTCATCCTCTGGAAATTTTTCAGGAAGCTGGCTTAAGAAAGTTCCTGCGATCAGCTTTTCAATCCGTTCTACGAATGCCATATCTCCATGCGGTCCAAGGAGAGCAAGACAGAGTTCCTTATTGCTGTCCAGAATATTGAAAAACTGCACGATGAAGTAAAAAGCACCTTCTGTATTATTGGAATCGATCGTGTAATTTTGCATTACCTGAGTGATTTCTTCCAGAGCATCTTCCTCGATCTGCTGCAGCATCTGATAAATATCAGTATAATGAAGATAAAAAGTGGAACGGTTGATGTCAACTTCGTCAACAAGTTCTTTTACTGTAATTTCCTTAATACTTTTCTGAAGCATCAGGCGTGCAAGCCCTTCTCTGAGCTGTGCTTTGGTTTTGCGTACTCTCCGGTCAACTTTTCCGGCCATGTTAAATCCCCCTAATCTTTTGGTAAAAAATCGTCATCTTTTAGATAAAATGTCAATTTTTGACATGTGATAGACATTAATTAAAAATATGTCTATTAATATACATGACGATATTTTTTTGTTGGTTGTATCTGCTTTTCGTGTTTAGTATAATACACCTTGCCAAGAAAAGCAACATAATGTTGATTAATAGAAACTAAAACCATTAATAGAATATTGTCTATTGTTAAGATAATATTTATTTGATGGAGAGAGTTCGTTTAAATCAGCATGTTACAATTATATTTACATTACAGGAAAGGAACATATAAATGATCAAAAACGAGTGGAAAAGTTTATGGAACAACAAGATTTTGATCATCGTAGTCATGGCGATCATTATTATTCCAGTGATCTATGCCGGCTTGTTTCTGAAATCCATGTGGGATCCATATGGAAATCTGGATCAGCTTCCGGTGGCAGTGGTCAATAATGACAAATCCGTAGAATACGATGGCAAAACGCTGAGTGTAGGCTCAGATATGGTGGATGAGCTAAAGGACAATGATGCACTGGATTTTCATTTTGTAGACAGTGAGGAAGCAGAGCAGGGATTAAAGAATGGTACTTATTATATGGTAATCACCATTCCGGAGGATTTCTCCAAAGATGCTTCTACATTGATGGACGACAATCCGAAAAAAATGGAACTGAAGTATGAGACAAATCCGGGAACCAACTATATCGCGTCCAAGATGAGCGAGAGCGCTCTGTCCAAGATCCGTGAGGCAGTTGCTTCCAAGGTGACTGAAACTTATACACAGATGGTTTTTGACCAGATTGCAACGGTTGGAGATGGAATGCAGGAGGCAGCGGATGGTTCTGAGGAATTAAAAGACGGACTCAAAACTGCTTCTGATGGAAATAAGACGATCATCAAAAATCTTAAGAAACTTGCTGACAGCACACTGACGTTCAAGAGTGGTGCAGAAACTCTGACAGAAGGCCTGAAGGAATATACAGATGGCGTTTCTCAGGTTGACAGAGGTGCTTCCCAGCTTGATGAGGGTGTTGGAACTCTGACAGCAAAACTTCCTACACTGACAAGTGGTGTAAACAGTCTTGATGAAGGGGTTAAGAGTTATACAGATGGAGTTGCAAAACTGGATGCGAACTCTGCACAGCTTACTTCTGGAGCAAATAGTCTGAGCAAAGGGGCACAGAGCCTGAAAACAGGACTGGATACTCTGAAAAGTGGTACTACACAGTATGTAAGCGGTGCAAATACACTTGCTGATGGCGTGACACAGTATGTTGCCGGAGCAGAACAGCTTGCAGCCGGGGCGCAGCAGCTTTCTGCACTGGAAAATATCGGACAGGTATCCAGTGGGATTGCACAGCTGAATACAGCCGTTTCTGAGGGAAACAGTTCTCTCAAGAGTGGAACACAGCAGCTTGAAAGTGGGCTGGGACAGTTATCCGAACAGTTACATAGTCTTTCAGACAGTGCAACGGCAGACTCAATGAAAGAACTTGCCGCAGGTCTGAACAAAGCAAAGACAGGAATGGAAACCGCAAGTCAGGGAATGGATTCAGCAGCAGCAGGAATGAATCAGGCCGCAGCGGGCATGAACTCTGCAGCGGATACGATCCGTACTGCCAGCAGTGGAATCTCACAGGCTGCTTCTCAGCTCCAGGGTGTTTCCGCGCCGGTATCAAAGGCTGCAGACAGCATGGCAGGGGTGGTACAGCAGTGTGCCCAGGATGCAAATGCACAGATTGAAGCAGCAAATGGACAGATCAGTGCAGCCAACCAGCAGACAGAAGCAGCAAATGCAGTGATTACAAATGCTTCTGCAGCACTTCAGGCAATCCAGGGACAGGCAGATGAAAATGGAATGATCTCCGCCGAAAGTCTCAGTGCAGTGATCGGTTCCCTTGCCGGAGCAGATGCAGGAGTGAGCGGAGTATCTGGTATTGATGCAGATGCGTATACTGGTCAGGCACAGCAGATCGCAGCTTCTGCAGCAGAACAGATCGCAGGAGCACAGAGTACGTTAAACAGTACAGCATCGCAGCTGGAGCAGGCAGCTTCCGGTTTGAACAGTGGAGCAGATACACTTGGAAACAAAGCCGGTGAAATGAGCAGCGGAGCATCACAGATGCAGGCTGGTGCAAATGAAATGGAAGAAGGCATTTCTTCCATGCCGGAAGTTCCTTCTGATCCGATCAATGCAGTATCAGCAGCGGTGGATCAGCTTTGTGCCGGATCACAGAAAGTAAATGCAGGAACAACTTCTGTAGCTTCTGCACTTTCCACTCTGGAAAGCGGAACGAAGGATTTTCCAAAAGCAGCAGCGGGAGTTAAAGCATTAAATGCAGGGTTTGAGACACTGACAGCAAACGACGAGACACTGACATCCGGTGCGGCAAGTCTCAAAGCGGCTGGAAGCAGCGTTACAGGCGGTATCAATCAACTTACAAATGGTGGAAAAACACTTGCAGATGGTGTGAATACGCTGAGTGCGGGACTGAAAACATACACTTCCGGAGTTTCTACTCTGGCAGAAAACAACAGTGCTCTTACAGGTGGAACTTCACAGCTTGCAGAAGGTGCAAAAACTCTTGCAAGTGGAGCCGAACAGCTTGCGAGCGGAACCAAAACACTTCATGATGGAACAAGCAAACTGGTTTCCAATAATAATAAACTGAACAGCGGAGCCGAACAGCTCTCTGATGGCGCAGGCCAGATCCAGGACGGATCCTCACAGCTTTATGATGGTTCCAAAGAACTTGGTGATGGAATGACCAAACTGGAAGATGGTTCTGATACACTGGCAACAAGCCTTGGCGACGGGGCAGCGCAGGTGAAAGAAACAAAGGCAAGTGATGATACGATCAGTATGTTTGCAACACCGATCACAGATGAAGAGACAAAGATCACAACGGTAGAAAACAATGGACATGCAATGGCACCGTATATGATGTCAGTTGGTCTTTGGGTAGGTTGCCTGGCATTCTGTCTGATGTATCCTCTGACAGAATACAAAGGTAAACTGAAATCCGGATTCGCATGGTGGGCAAGCAAGGCTTCTGTCCTTTATCCGGTGGCAATCCTTCAGGGTGTTCTTCTGATCCTTCTGCTTCATGTATTTGATGGATTTACACCAGTGGAAATGACAAAGACGATCCTGTTTGCGGCACTGACGGGAGCATGCTTTACATCGATCATGTATTTCTTCAATATTACATTTGGTAAAGTTGGAAGTTTCCTGATGCTGATCTTCATGGTAGTACAGCTTGCCGGTTCAGCGGGAACGTATCCGGTGGAGATTTCTCCAGATTTTGTGGCAAAGATTCATTATTATCTGCCGTTTACATACACAGTAAATGCTTTCCGAAGCACGATCTGCGGCGGTGAGAGCATCCATCAGTCTGTTGTGGTACTGATCGGACTTACGATTATCTTCTCAATATTGACAATCCTTCAGTTCAATCACATGGCGAGAAGGAAGAAACAGGGCAAAATGCTTCTTCTTGACTGGCTGGAAGAAAAAGGAGTCGCATAAAATAGAGAGTCACATCATTATCCAAAGATGTTGATACCTTTAAATCTGTAAATGATACCTATGGTCATGCAATGGGAGATACTATTCTTCAGAAAGTAGCTACCCTCCTCAAGAGAACCTTCCGTAGCATCGACTATGTATGCAGAATCGGTGGAGATGAGTTTGCAATCATCATGGTTGAGATGACCAGCGATCTCAAATATACGATCGAAGAAAAGATCGAAGCTGTGAATGAAACACTTTCCAAGGAAGTGGATGGAGTTCCGGCGGTATCCTTAAGTGTCGGTGTTGCATTTTCTGACCGGGATAATGCAGAGGATGATATCTTTAAAGATGCGGATAAAGCTCTTTACTATATTAAAGAACATGGAAGACATGGATGTAAGATCTTCTGATGTAATAGGATTTTTGACAGGAATTCCCTGTACTGCCCTGTAGCGGCAGCAGGGAATTTTTGTTATTCATGGAGAACATTGGGGAAATTAACAGATTCGTCACATTTTTCCCACAAAGTCAACACAAATACCCCCTATACTTCTAACCATAAAAGAAAAGAAGTAAACAGAGATTCCAAGGAGGGGATTTTGATGACAGATATGAATAATAGATCAATGAATGATAACAATGAAAATAGAAATAACGATCCGAAAGAAAGAATGAGAAAGAAAGTAAAGAAAGCAGCAGGTATTGCATTATGCGCAGTTCTGGCAGGCGGACTTGCAGCAGGTTCTTTTGAGGGTGTGAATGCACTGACTGGATGGAACAGCAGCAGTGTAGAAGCTGCTTCTTCTAACAAAGAAAATACAACTCTTCTTCAGACAAAATCAGACAAGAAGGATAAATCCGACAGCAGTGATGAAAGCGATTCCAGCAAGACAAAAGGAAGCCTGGATGTATCTGATATCGCAGCAGAAGGAATGAAATCCGTAGTAGCGATCACAACGAAATCTGTTCAGGATGTTCAGAATTATCTTGGATATTATGGATTCGGTGGAAGCCAGGGATATACAACACAGCAGGAAGTTGAAGGAAGCGGTTCTGGTATCATCATCGGAAAGAATGATGACAGCCTTCTGATCGCAACAAACTATCATGTAGTAGACGGAGCAGATACCGTATCTGTTACCTGCATTGATGGCGAGACTTATGAGGCAACCGTCAATGGTTATGATGAGGACAAAGACCTTGCAGTTGTTTCTGTAGCACTGTCTGATATTTCTGATGATACAATGGATCAGATCCAGGTAGCAACCATGGGAAGTTCTGATGACCTTAAAGTAGGTGAGCAGGTAGTTGCCATTGGTAACGCTCTTGGATATGGACAGTCTGTAACAACAGGTATTGTAAGTGCAAAGAACCGTAAACTGAACTCTGATGGTTCTGAAGAATCAGAAGATTCAGATGCAGTAAACCTGATTCAGACTGATGCAGCAATTAACCCTGGTAACAGTGGTGGTGCACTTCTGAATATGGATGGTGAAGTAGTCGGAATCAACTCTGCGAAACTTGCATCTACAGAGGTTGAAGGTATGGGATATGCAATTTCTATCTCAGATGTTACGGATACTCTGGAGCAGCTGATGAACGAAACACCAAGAGATAAAGTTGATAATCACGGTGTACTTGGAATCACAGGTATGTCTGTAAGCGAGGAAGCTTCACAGTATTATGGAGTTCCGGAAGGTGTTCTTGTTTCTGAAGTCACAGAAGGCGGAGCAGCAGACAAAGCTGGAATCAAGGCAAAATCTATCATCACAGAATTCGATGGTAAGAGAGTACGCAGCATTGATGAACTGGTAAGCCGTCTGGAGTACTATGAGCCAGGTGAAGAAGTAGACGTTACCATCGAAGTTGCAAATGGTGATTCCTATAAAGAAAAAACAGTTACCGTAACTCTTGGAGAAAATCCGGATGCTGATAGCCAGGATTCCAAGGATGAGTCCAAAGACGATCAGGATCAGGGAAAACCGGATGATCAGGGTGATGGAAACCAGGATCAGGATGAAGAACAGTTTGGTGACAGTACAGACAGTCTGCTTCAGGATTTCCTCGAAAATGGAACTTCCTATGAACGTTACTACAACGTATGGTAAACCGTAAGTTGACATAAAACAGGAAGTAATAGATTAATTATTATAAATATTATAAGCCACGAAAGGAATCGGTGCAGTTGCATCGGTTCCTTTCTTTTGCTATACTAAATGACAGAGTGCAGAAATACATCAGGTATTTTACGGAAAAGAAAGAAAAGGAAACACGGTATGAACTATATTGTTTTTGATCTGGAATGGAATCAGAGTCCAGGCGGAAAGAAATATTCAAACAGTCGCCTGCCTTTTGAAATCATAGAGATCGGTGCTGTGAAGATGAATGAAAAAAGAGAACCTGTAGATGTTTTTCAGAGGCTGATAAAGCCGCAGGTATATAACTGGATCCATGACAGTATCCATGAGGTGATCCATGTGGATTATAAGGATCTTGCAGACGGACTTCCTTTTCCGGAGGCGGTGAGGGAATTTCTGGACTGGTGTGGAGATGACTTTGCATTTTTTACCTGGGGAAATCAGGATGTCATGGAATTGCAGAGAAATATGAAATATTATGATCTGCTGTTTCTTCTTCCGGGACCGGTGAAGTATTACGATGTGCAAAAAGTTTTTGGTATGTGCTGTAAGGAAGCCGGTGGACGCAGAAGTCTGGAATTCGCGATCGATCAGCTTGATATTCCGAAGGAGCAGACATTCCACAGGGCACTGACAGATGCGCGTTATACGGCGATGGTTCTGAAATGGGTAGATGAGAAGACTCTTTTTACAAACTATTCCATGGACGTATATCAGAACCCGAAAAAAAAGAAAGATGAGCTTTTTTTATCCTATCCGGATCATGACCAATATGTTTCAAGGGAATTCACAGACCGGGACAAGATTATGAGGGACAGGGAAGTGACCAGCACGAAATGCCCGATCTGTCATTTGCCGGCGAAACGTAAGATTCGATGGTTTATGAATAATTCGAAGGCATATGAGAGCATATCACTCTGTCAGAAGCATGGATACGTGAAAGGTAAGATAAGGATCCGTCATACAGAAGAAGACCGTTATTATGTAATTAAGACGCTTAAAAATGTAGGTAATGAAAAAGCGGAAGAAATCCGTGAAAAAAGGGATTTCCTCCGCAAGAAGAGACAGATCAAAAGAAAATCAGAGAAGCAGATCTGAGATTGAATTTTTTGGATAATATCTGGCAGTTCCAACCTGATGACCGTTGAAAGAATAATTGATGGTCAGAAGGGGACGACCTGCCGGATTTTTTTTAATGGTGTAATTCTTTTTGAGGGAATCCGTATCTGTTCCATTTGGAAGTGCTACGGAAGGTGTCCGCATCGAATAAAAAAGAACACAGTGCTGGTAGTCTTTGATCAGATATTTTTCTGCTGGAAGACAGGAAAAAGAGATTTCTTTTTTTTCTTTTACAGCAGCTCTGGAAAAATTGTCAAATCCGTAATCCAGGAGGGATTTGGTATCGGAGTATGCACCATTGATGGACTGCATGACGACGGAGACAAGGTACATATTTCCGCGATGAGCAAAAGTAACGAGTGTATTTCCGGCTGCCTCTGTATAACCTGTTTTGCCGCCAAGAACACCGTCATAAGCATAGGTCTGTCCGGACATCATCTTGTGGTGATTCAGAAGGTAACGGGTTTCACTGAACTTGTTGGTTGCCGGGATTTCGTAATAAACAGTTGTACAGTATTTACGGAACATCGGATTGAACCAGGCTGCACGGGCGATTTTTGCCATATCATTGGCTGTAGTGTAATGTTTCTCATCCGGAAGCCCGTTAGGATTGTTGAAATGCGTATTGGTGCATCCTATCTGACGGGCTTTCTGGTTCATCAGTTCGACAAATTTCTTGACGGAACCGGAAGTCTGTTCAGCTATGGCAAGAGTCATTTCATTGGCTGACTGGAGCATAACTGCCATCAGTGCCTGTTCTACGGTAAATTCTTCCCCGGTATCTGCGTAGATACTGGAACTCTGAGTATCTGTGATTCCATGAGCAGCGGTTTCAGACATGGTAAATTTGTCTGTGGCTTTCAGATTTTCACTGCCGAGAAGGGCAGTCATGATCTTGGTGATGCTGGCTGGATACTGAGCTTTGTCTGCGTTTTTTGAATAAAGGATGCTTCCTGTTATCATATCCATGAGTACAGCGGATTCTCCCTCTATCTGAGGTCCCTGAACCCATCCCTCAATGGAATCTGTATCTGCAGGCTGTGTATAATAGTCTGTATGATAGATTTCTTCAGGAACAGGCGTTGCTGTTACGATCGGATCACCATATTCATCGGTTGCAAGGACAGGAACTGTCTGGCAGACAATGAGAGCTGCACAGAGTACGCTGCCAAGAACGCGCTTTATTGCATTGCATGTCGAGCAGGTGGCAGTAGCACGTCTGCTGATTTTTTTATTTTTCATGTAATTACCTTTCTTTATTGAATATAATTTCTATATTATACCATTCTCAACAATTATACTGTAATCATTTTTTGTATACAAGGGTGTATTTCAGCGGGAGAAAACGTAAAACCTTAAAGCGGTTTGGGTAAAATAGCCGTAAATCCCTGAAAATATCGCAAAAAGACCTTGACATAAACAAAAACAGAACCGTATAATGAAACAGCACATATAATGAAATAAAAACTGTGATGGAGACAGTAGATCGATATGAAAACCGCAGAGAGCCGGGATGAGGTGGGAGCCTGGTGTCAGTAATTTCGATGGAAGATCACTCCGGAGTTTCTTTCCTGAAATCTTAAGTAAGGAGGGACGGTGTTTCCGCCGTTAAAGGGAACATGTATCGGCGTTTGATTACTACCAGCCCGTACAATGTAACAGGTGGTGCGAATGTGGAAATTGCTTTCGTCCTTTTACAGGACGGAAGTTTTTTTATTTTTATGGAAAAATTTTCCCGAGAGAATTTAAAGGAGGAATCTGTTGTGTATCAGAAAGTAGATACGAACCTGAATTTTGTAGACCGTGAAAAACAAGTAGAAAAATTCTGGAAAGAAAACCATATCTTCGAAAAAAGTATGGAGGACCGCAAAGACGATCCTACTTACATGTTCTATGATGGACCGCCGACAGCAAACGGCAAACCGCACATCGGTCATGTACTGACACGTGTTATCAAAGATATGATCCCGAGATACCGTACTATGAAAGGTTACATGGTACCTCGTAAAGCTGGATGGGATACCCACGGACTTCCGGTAGAGCTGGAAGTAGAGAAGAAACTTGGTCTGGACGGCAAAGAACAGATCGAGGAATATGGTATGGAACCATTTATCCAGCAGTGTAAAGAAAGTGTCTGGAAATACAAAGGAATGTGG
>NZ_FR886696.1:8643-27987 GCF_000436615.1 Blautia sp. CAG:237 | reverse complement strand
TGGTGCTGTTGGCTTTCAGTTATATTTATTACATAGCGGGAGGCATCAGATATGTTGGCTTTCTGCTGTTTTCCACGTTTGTAACCTGGCTGACTGCGCTTGCCATAGAAAAAATGGAAACAGCAGGGAAACACAAAACCGCAAGGAAATTTGTGATCCTTGGGCTGGTACTTAATTTTGGAATGCTTGGTCTTGCGAAATACACAAACTTTGCAATAGAGAATCTGAATGCCCTGTTTCATATGAATCTGAGGGGAATGCAGATTCTGCTTCCACTGGGCATTTCCTTTTATACCTTTCAGTCTTCGGGATATATTCTGGATGTATACTGGAAACGATGCAAAGCAGAACATCATCCCTTGAAATATGCGCTGTTTGTATCCTTCTTCCCGCAGATCCTTCAGGGACCGATCGGAAGATACAGCAGACTGGCACATCAGCTTTATGAGCCTCATAAATTTGAGAGCGCGAATATTACAAGAGGTCTTGAGAGAATTCTCTGGGGCTTTTTCAAAAAAATGATCCTGGCAGATTGGTCAGCGGTTTTTGTAGATGCAATTTTTGATAATCCGGATCAGTATGGTGGCCTGGCAATCTTTGGAGTCCTGTTTTATACGATACAGCTGTATGCGGATTTTTCCGGTGGAATGGATGTTGTAATTGGTATTGCTTCCATGTTTGGAATTGAACTGGATGAGAACTTTACCCGCCCGTTTTTTGCAACGTCTATTACAGACTTCTGGCATCGCTGGCATATCACCCTTGGTACATGGATGAAGGACTATGTTTTTTATCCGGTGACGCTTTCCGGATGGATGAAAAAATTTGGAAGATGGGCAAAAAAAGTCTTTGGAAAGAAAACAGGTCGTACTTTACCGATCTGTCTGTCAAATCTGATCGTATTTTTTGTAGTTGGTGTGTGGCATGGTGCAGCATGGAAATATATCGTATATGGTATGTATAACGGTATTATCATTGCGTTCAGCGGCCTTATGGCAGGAAACTACAAGAACTGGAAGAAAAAGCTCAATATTACGGGAAAAGAGAACTGGTATTATGTGTTTATGATCATCAGGACTTTTGTTCTGGTAAACATCAGCTGGTTCTTTGACCGTGCAGATACCGTTGGACAGGCACTTCATATGATGAGACTGGCGGTGACCAGATTTGCGCCGGCAGAATTGCTTCTGATTCCGGCAGGCAAGGAGGGAACAGCATTTACACCTTATGCATTGCTGATCCTTGCAGTTGGATGCATGATTCTGTTTATTGTCAGCGTTCTTCAGGAACGTGGTATCAGAATCAGGGAGACGCTGTCCAGATGTAGTTTACCGGTCACAGTGGCAATTTATTTTTGCCTGCTGTTATCCATTGGTTTCTTCGGATCAACAGCGGCAGTAAGGGGATTTATCTATGCACAGTTTTAAAAAATTTTCAAAAGCAGTTCTCGTCATTGCAGTCTGCACAGCAATACTGATACTGCTGGATACAGCACTTTATCCCTGCACTTTTATGAGAAACGATGTACATACAGTTGTAACACAGCAGTTTGATGACATTATTCTGGGAACTTCTCATGGTAAAATGGACATTGATCCGGAGTCCATGGAGGAAGTGAACGGACGTACAGGACATAATCTCTGCGTAGGTGGTGAATATGGGATTGATGCATATTATCTTACAAAGCTGATCACAGAGAAGCAGAAACCGAAACGAATCATTTATGAAGTGGATCCGGGATATTTTGTTACCGAAAAAGAAGAAGGAAACAACTATCTGCTGTTTTATCATGAATTTCCAGTCACAAAAGCGAAGGCAGAGTACTTCTGGAATTCTATTGTGAAATGTAATTTCCGAACAGTTTTGTTTCCGTGGTATGAATATTCACTTAGCTATGAAGTTCCAAAGATCAAAGAGACTTTCACACAGAAATTGAAAAAAGATTACAGCATCGAAGGGTTAAAGAGTGATTCTCAGGAATATCATGAGAGTGGATTTATCGAAAGGTATCCGGTGGATGTAAAGAAAATAAAGAAAACAGAGCCAAAACTGTTCGAACAGGATAAAGTCAGCAGCCAGAATATGGAATACCTCCAGAAGCTGATTTCATTCTGTAAAGAAAATGACATTGAGTTTGTGGCAGTAACCACACCGGTTCCAATTGCGGCATTGAAGGATTACAGTGATAATTATAATGCGGCGTGGAAGTATTTCGGTAAATTTTTTGAAGAGCAGGATGTAGAATATCTGAACTTTAACACACAGTACTTCAAGGTATTTACACATGACATGAAGGCATACACAGATTATGATGGTCACATGAATGGTGACGCGGCAAGACAGTATTCCAGAATCCTGGCAGAACTTCTGGATAAAAAATAATATTTACGTACCGGATTTCAAATAAGGAATCCGGTATATTGTTTTAAAGGGAACTCTTGAAATTCACCCTTGACAAGAATGAAATGTCATGTTAGTCTTACTACATCAGAAAAAGCAAAATGATGAAATGCAATGATAAGGAATAGTACATGCAAACCGGAGCGCAGAGAGCTGTCGGCTGGTGTAAGGCAGCAGAAGGAATCCATGGAACTCGCCTTTGAGCATCTGTCCGAAATCCGATAAGGAGAGTAGACACAGACGGTATCCACCGTTATATGGAGAGGATATAAGGATCCAATGATCCCGTATCCCTTGAGTGTATGAAACCGTTCATAAATAAGAGTGGTACCGCGAAAGTTACTGTCTTTCGTCTCTTACAATAGTGTAGAGATGAGAGATTTTTTTTTGCACAGAATTTTTTACAAGATGGAGGAAAGATCATGGAAAACGTAACAAAATATCAGAGACAGTATTTTATGCCACCAGTGAGATGCATGAAATGGGCAGAGAAAGAATATGTAGACAAAGCTCCAATCTGGTGCAGCGTTGACCTTCGTGATGGAAACCAGGCCCTGGTCATCCCGATGAGCCTGGAGCAGAAGATCGAATTCTTCAAACTGCTCGTAGAGATCGGTTTCAAAGAAATCGAAGTTGGCTTCCCGGCAGCATCTGAGACAGAATACACCTTTATCCGTACTCTGATCGAACAGAACCTGATCCCGGATGACGTAACCATCCAGGTACTGACTCAGGCGAGAGAGCATATCATCCGCAAAACTTTCGAGGCTGTCAAGGGCGCACCGAAAGCGATCGTTCACGTATATAACTCTACTTCCGTAGCACAGCGCGAGCAGGTATTCAAGAAATCCAAAGAAGAGATCCTGAAGATCGCTGTAGACGGAGCAAAACTCCTCAAAGAACTGGCTGACCAGACAGAAGGAAATTTCCAGTTTGAATACAGCCCGGAGAGCTTTACAGGAACAGAACCGGAATACGCGCTGGAAGTCTGCAACGCAGTTCTGGATGTATGGAAACCGACCGCAGACAACAAAGCGATCATCAACCTGCCTGTTACCGTACAGCATTCCATGCCTCATGTATATGCAAGCCAGATCGAATACATGTGCGAAAACATGAAATACCGTGAAAACGTTATCGTTTCCCTTCATCCACACAATGACCGTGGCTGCGGTGTCGCAGATTCTGAGATGGGTCTGCTGGCAGGCGCTGACAGAATCGAGGGAACCTTATTCGGAAATGGAGAGCGTACCGGAAACGTGGATATCGTTACTGTTGCAATGAACATGTTCTCCCAGGGCGTAGATCCGAAGCTTGACTTTTCCGATATGCCGCATGTATGCGAAGTATACGAAGAGTGCACAGGCATGAAAGTTGACGAGAGAAGCCCGTACAGCGGTTCACTTGTATTCGCAGCTTTCTCCGGATCCCATCAGGATGCGATCGCTAAAGGAATGCACTGGAGAGAGGAAAAAGACCCGAGCCGCTGGACAGTTCCATATCTGCCGATCGACCCGACCGATGTTGGAAGAAACTACGATGCAGATGTTATCCGTATCAACAGCCAGTCCGGAAAGGGCGGCGTAGGCTATATCCTGGAGACCAAGTACGGTCTGAATCTGCCGCCTAAGATGCGTGAAGCTATGGGTTATGCAGCCAAAGCCGTATCCGACCACAGCCACAAAGAACTTCATCCGGATGAAATCTTTAACCTGTTCAAATCCACTTTCGAAAATGCGGTCAGCCCATACAGCATCAGCGAAGTACATTTCCAGCAGAAAGACGGTGGAATCGTTACTCAGGTAACTTCCAGCTTCAATGGAAAGACAGTTACAACAGAGGCAACCGGAAATGGTCGTCTGGATGCAGTCAGCAACGCACTGAAGAAAGCTTACGAACTGAAATTTACACTGGTTACCTACCAGGAGCATGCGCTTGAGAAGAGCACCAGTTCCAAAGCGATTGCTTACGTAGGAATCCAGAAACCAGACGGAACTCTCTCCTGGGGAGCCGGCGTTGACCCGGATATCATCCGTGCATCCATCGATGCACTTGTAACTGCGATCAACAACCGCTAAATGAAAATCAATCATCTCTTTCTTTTCCGCAGTTCTCCGCAAAACTGCGGATCAGAAAGGGATTTTTTTATGCATGTTTCACAGAAAAATCGATCCCTCTGGAAATTTCGGAATTTTTCTGCTAAAATTAAATAATGTATGCCTTTATACCTTTAAAATTGGATGAAAGAAAGGAATCGATGCACAGATGCTAAAGATTAAAAGCTATGTGAAAGTAAACAGCATTGAGGAAGCATATGAGCTGAATCAGAAAAAAACAGCGATCGTGCTTGGCGGAATGGTATGGCTTAAGATGGGAAATCGAAATATTTCCACAGCCATTGATCTTTCCGGACTTGGACTTGCTGGCATTCAGGAAACGGATGAGGAATTCGTGATCGGATGCATGACGACTTTGAGAGAACTTGAGACTGATAAGAGACTGAATGAATATACGCAGGGGGCTGTGAGAGAAAGTGTCCGGCACATTGTTGGCGTGCAGTTCCGAAACTGTGCGACTGTCGGCGGCAGTATCTGGGGACGATACGGTTTCTCGGATGTACTGACCATGTTCCTGGGGATGGATACCTGGGTAGAACTTCACAATGCAGGAAAAATCCCGCTGACAGAGTTTGTGGATCGGAAGAAAGATAACGATATCCTTGTAAATATTATTGTAAAGAAGCAGCCTCTCCGCGTCTGTTATATGAGCCAGAGAAATACAAAGACAGACTTTCCGGTACTGACCTGCTGTGTTTCTCTGGTCGGAAACGAAGCGAGGACAGTGATCGGTGCAAGGCCTGCCCGTGCCATGGTCGTAGAGGATCAGGAAGACATCCTTGGAAATTTTGATCAGAAGAGTGAAGAAGCAAAGAAAGAAGTAATTCAGAAATTTGCAGACTATGCAGCAGAACATGTTCCGACTAGCGGAAACATGAGAGGATCCAAAGAATACAGAACCCTTCTTGTAAAAGTTCTTACAAGAAGAGCCTGGGAAGTAGTAGGGGGAATGAAGGATGAATATTAAATTCTGGCTGAATGGAATACAGCGTCAGGAAGAAGTCGATCCGGGAATGCTCCTGATCGATTTTCTGAGGGAAAAAGGCTGTTACAGTGTCAAGAGAGGCTGTGAGACAGCAAACTGTGGTCTCTGTACGGTGTTGATGGATGAGAAACCGATCCTTTCCTGTTCCATGCTCGCTGTAAGGATTGATGGAAAGAAGATCGTGACACTGGAAGGACTTCAGAAAGAAGCAGAGGAGTTTGGAACTTTTCTTGCAAATGAAGGTGCAGAACAATGCGGCTTCTGCAATCCGGGATTTATCATGAATGTGATCGCGATGCTCCGTGAACTCGAGGAACCGGATGAAGAGCAGATCAAGGAATACCTTGCAGGAAATCTGTGCAGATGTTCCGGTTTTGTCTCCCAGACCGCAAGTATCCTGAAATACCTTAATTATAAGAAAACACAGGAGGAAGCATAAAATGAAATATGTAAATCAACCTGTCCAGAAAACAGATGCCATGGCACTGGTAACAGGAAAGCCTGTGTACACGGACGACCTGGCACCGAAAGATTCCCTGATCGTCAAAGTCCTGCGAAGCCCTCATGCCAATGCATGGGTCGACACGATCAAGACGGATACAGCAAAGAAAGTTCCTGGCATCGTCTGTGTTTTTACCTATGAAGATGTTCCGCAGAAGCGTTTTACACTTGCAGGACAGACTGCACCGGAGATGAGCCCGGATGACAGACTGATCCTTGACCGTCATGTGCGTTTTGTCGGAGATGCAGTTGCGATCGTTGCAGGTGAGACAGAGGCGGCTGTTGATCTGGCACTTAAGCGGATCAAGGTCAAATATCAGGTGGAAACACCGGTCTTCGACATCCACACTGCAAAAGATAATCCGATCCTGGTGCACCCGGAGGAGGACTGGAAACTCAAGATCCCGCTTGGCGGCGATAATAAGAGAAACTTATGTGCTACAGCAAGGGAAGAACATGGTGATGTAGATAAAGTCTTAAGTGAATGTGCATATACGGTAGAACACACTTATCACACCAGGGCAAACCAGCAGGCTATGATGGAAACTTTCCGTACAGCATGTTATATGGACCATTTTGGACGTCTGATCGTACTTTCTTCTACACAGATTCCTTTCCATATCAGAAGAATCGTAGGTCGTGCACTGGATATTCCGGCATCCAAAGTTCGTGTCATCAAACCAAGGATCGGCGGTGGCTTTGGCGCAAAGCAGACTTCTGTCAGTGAGATCTACCCGGCATTTGTAACCTGGAAGACAGGCCGTCCGTCCAAGATGATCTATTCCAGATATGAATCGATGATCTGCTCCACACCGCGTCACGAGATGGAGATCACTGTCCGTGCAGGTGCAGATGAGAACGGTATCATCCGTGCACTGGATGTCTATACACTGTCAAATACCGGTGCGTATGGAGAACACAGTTCTACAACCGTAGGATTAAGTGGTCACAAATCCATTGGACTTTACCGACATACCGAAGCATATCGTTTTTGCTTTGATGTCGTTTATACGAATGTGCAGGCAGCAGGAGCTTACCGTGGATATGGAGCAACGCAGGGTATTTTTGCGGTTGAATCTGCGGTCAATGAACTGGCACACAAGATGGGAATGGATCCGGCCAGGATGAAAGAATTGAACATGCCGGTAGAGGGCGGTCCGCTTCCGGGATATCCAGATGTCCCATATGCACAGAGCTGTGCAATGGATCGCTGTATGGCAAGAGCAAAGGAAATGATGAACTGGGATTCCAGATCACTCTCCCAGGATATGGGCAATGGCAAAGTACGCGGTCTGGGTGTTGCGATGGCAATGCAGGGTTCTTCTATTGCAGGTGTTGATGTCGGCGGTGCAGACATCAAGCTGAATGAAGATGGTTCCTACACTCTGGCACTTGGCTGTACAGACATGGGAACCGGATGCGATACTGTTATGGCACAGATTGCTGCAGACTGTCTGGAGACTCCGATGGAAAATATCGTAGTATTCAGTGTAGATACTGATATTTCTCCATATGACTCAGGTTCCTATGCATCTGCAACAACCTATACAACCGGTATGGCAGTCGTAAAAGCCTGCCAGGAGCTCCGCAAAAAAATCTGTGAACTCGGAGCAGAAATGCTGCAGACAGAGCAGGAGAACGTTGATTTTGACGGCTCTTATGTATTCTGTGCCGAGGATGAGAATAAAAAAGTTTCTCTCGAGGAAATTGGGCTTAAGAGTACTTTCTTTAACAATATAGAACTGCAGGTAGTGAAACAGCATTCCTCACCGCTGTCCCCTCCGCCGTTCATGGTCGGAATGGTCGAGGTCGAAGTAGACAAAGAAACAGGAAATATAGATGTTCTTGATTATGTTGCTGTTGTTGACTGTGGAACACCGATTAACCCGAATCTTGCCCGGGTGCAGACCGAGGGCGGTATCGTACAGGGAATCGGAATGGCACTGTTTGAGGATGTACAGTATACAGATAAGGGAAAGATCCGCAACAATTCCTTCATGCAGTACAAGATCCCGAGCAGAATGGATATCGGTAAGATCCGTGTTGATTTTGAGAGCAGTTACGAGGAGAGTGGCCCATTCGGAGCGAAATCCATTGGAGAGCTTGTCATTGATACCCCGTGTCCGGCACTTGCAGAAGCAATCTATAATGCAACAGGAGTCCGTGTACGTGAACTTCCGATCACTCCGGAGAAGATCGCGATGGGGATCCTTGAAAAAGAGATGGAGAAATAAATATGGAAATGGCAATGAAGGGAATCCTGGCTGTTTTCTGGCTTATCCTTGTACCGGTTGCAGTGGGAAGACTGCCGTTTGTCAAAAGACGGCAGCCCCTTCTGACTGAACGTTTCGTGAGCGGTTATCTGATCCTTTTTTCGATCATGGAGGTTCTGACCCTTCCAATGACGTTTCTGAAAATGCCGCTGCATGTGCTGGTGATTTCCTATGGAAGTATCGCACTGATCCTGGCCCTGACAGGTGTTTTTGTGACGGTGAAGGCGAAAGATACTATTCGTCTGTCCGGTATTTTTGACAGAGAAAAAATCTATTTCTGGATCGCACTGATCCTGATTCTGGCACAGATGGCAATGTGTGTTCTACTGGCACATATGGATGCAGATGATGCTTTTTATGTGGCTCAGGCGACCTCTGGTGTACAGACGGATACGATCTTTGAAATTATCCCATATACAGGACAGAAGTATTATGGTATTGCAAGCAGATATATACTTTCTCCGTTCCCTGTATTTCTTGCGGTGGTAAGCCAGCTCAGTGCGGGACTTCATCCAGCGATCATGGCGCATATGATTTTCCCGGCAGTTTTTCTTCCGGTAGTTTACAGTGTTCAATATCTTCTTGGAAAGAAATGGTTTCCCGGTGATAAAAGAGCGCAGGGAATGTATTTGTTCCTGACAGCATGTATCTGTAGCTTTTCAGCATATTCTGTATATAATTCAGGAAGCTTTCAGATGATTCGTATCTGGCAGGGCAAGGCACTGCTGGCATCTGCTTTTCTGCCGCTTCTGCTTTATATCTGCCAGTCTGTGCTCATGGAGAAAAAACCGGAATATCCCTGGGTTCTTCTTGCAATGGCAGATTTAAGCTGCTGCCTTCTGTCATCTATGGGAATCATTCTGGGGACAATGATGCTTGGAGTTTTTCTACTGCTTTGCCTGGTGATTCGCAGGGACTGGAGAGCTTTTTTGAAGGGAATCATCTGCTGCATTCCTTCTCTGGTGCTCGGAGTTTTTTACATTTTGATTGTGTGAAGGATAAAAGAATATGATGAAAGAAATGATTAAAAAATCTTTGGGATTCTGGAATAATTACTGGGGGAGCAGCATTTTTCCATATCTTCTGGTAATTGCACTTCTTTATCTGCTGATTTTTAAACACAAAAAGAAAACGACCCGGTATGTACTGGCATATGTTTTTCTGATGCTTTTTCTGTTCTTTTTTCCATATACGGCAAAAATCATACAGAAATGTATAGGAGAGAATGTTTACTGGAGAGTTTTGTGGCTCGTACCATCAACATCGGTGATCGCACTGGCATTGACAGAGTTTATCCGTGGAAGGAAAAGCTTCCTGCAGCCGGTTCTTCTGGTTCTTTTTGCAGGAATGATCGCCTGGGGCGGCAAAGAGTTTTATACAGAGGGCTACTATCATAAGGTAAATAATTATCAGCAGGTTCCGGACGTAGTTGCAGGAATCTGTGAACTTGCGAAGCAGGATGCAGATGGAAAGAAATTCCTGCTGGTGGCAGATGAGTATGTCAGTTCGTATATTCGTGTTTACGATCCATCGGTTTATCTTCCGTTTGGAAGAAGAGGATCCGGCGGTGCGGTAGGGGCGAGGAGACAGTTGTACTTCGAAATCAATGCACCTGCATTTAATTACGCAAATATTGCAAAATATGCTGAATGGGTTAAATGCAACTATCTTGTGGTAAAAATTCCAAATGAACAGCAGAAAGAGGAACTGGAAGCCTGTCGCTATCAGGAGCTTGGAGTAGTCGGAGAATACAGTGTTTATCGGCTTGGAAATTCAGTAGAAGAATACAGAAGTCCTTTGCTTGGAGAATCGTAACTACAATTTTATGCAATTGTGTATATAAAACAAAAAACTTTACTTTTCAAGTAAGATGTGATAATATATCATGTGTTAAGAGTATTGCGTCTTAACACATTTGCACCTGTAGCTCAGTGGATAGAGCAGTGGTTTCCGGTACCATGTGCGGGGGTTCGATTCCCTTCAGGTGTGCTGCACTGGGTAATGGGTCTGCCTCGGTGCGTTGTAATTTAAGGAGGACAAGAACTTGGATAATTTCAGAGAATGGTTATCGGATAACCTTCGCTATTTTATGCTTGGCGGAGCAATTCTGATAATCGTAGCTGTATTGTTCTTTGGCGTTCGTGCCTGTATTGGAAGTGGGAAGGGTACTTCTAAGAAAGAACAGAATACAGTGGAGGACAACAGCCAGGGAAATGATCCTTCTTCTCCGGAAGATGATGGGGAGACAAACGACGGGAAGAAAGAAGAAGACACGAATCCCTTGGAAGAAGGCAGTGATGAGATCACCGCACTTATGAAGAGCTATTATCAGGCTTTAGGGGAAAGAGATATTACCACACTGAGAACACTGGTCAGCAATCTGACGCCTTCTGATGAGTCGCGAATTACAAATGCCAAAGATTATATAGAAGGATATCAGGTTGACCATGTATATGCGAAGAAGGGCATGGACGAGAATTCCTATGTAGTATATACACGTGGAAGTTTTATTTGTAAGGGGATAGATACATCTGCGCCTTCATTATGGAGTTCTTATATAGTCAGAGACAGTGACGGCAGTTATAAGATTCTGGGCGATCTGGAACAGAATAAGGAAGTTTCCGATTACATGGACTCACTGAAATCCGATGAGGATGTTAAGAAACTTACAGCAGAAGTTCAGGCAGATTATGAGAAGGCACAGCAGGATGACACAGCACTTGCTGCATTTTTGAATGGACTGGGAGAAGAGGTGGATTCCACCACATCACAGACATCGGATGGTACGACAATGACTGTTGCAGAGGGGTGCAATGTGAGATCTGCTGCCAACAGCGATGAGGATAATATCATCGGTGGTCTGGATGAAGGAGATCAGGTACAGGTTCTCGGTCAGGAAGGTGACTGGATTCAAATTGAATATGACGGGCAGACTGGATATGTATACAGTGGATTGCTTCAGTAACGTAAGGCAAAGGCACAGATTTTCTGTGCCTTTTGTTATGTCCGGGTTTATGGGCCAAAAAAGAATCTGCGTTTTGGTGTATACGCAGATTTCTTTTTTATTGACCGGTAAAATCACCGTATGCGATGCCGGTGGTAAGTTCTGTGCCTTTGATTTTAGCAAGTTCGTGAATCGTGACTAACTGGTAGCCTTCCTCGATTAATTTCGGGATAAAAATCTCAGCAGCATCTACAGAAGTACTGAAGATGTCGTGCATCAGAATAATTGAACCATCCTGAACCTGAGACATGACAGCCTCTGTGATCTGACTGGCATCCTGCGTTTCCCAGTCCAGTGTGTCGATCGACCAGAGAATCATAGGGGTGCCAACGGTTGATCGTACAGAATCATTGATGTTTCCATATGGAGGACGAAGTACCGTAGCACCGTGTCCGACCAGATTGACGAGATCTTCATCTACACCTGCAATTTCGGCAGACATATCTTCCGGGGCAAGTGTTGTGAGATCTACATGGGAATAAGTATGGTTTCCGAGTTCACAGCCCAGAGATTCCATGCGTTTAACTTCATCAGGAAAACTGTCGATTTCTTTGCCGACCATAAAAAAGGTAGCTTTGGAATTGTTTGCTTCCAGACAGTCAAGCAGTCTGTTCGTAAAAGAACTTGGACCGTCGTCAAAGGTCAGAGCCACATATTTATCGGCTGTTTTTTCAGACGATTTATTTTTGGACTTTGAGGCTTTTGCTTTGGCAGTGGGTGTTGTCGTGGCCTTTTTTGTCTTTGCTTTGTAGCCTTTCAGTGAACCGTCATCAAGAAGTTCATAGCTTTTTCCGTCGACAGTGACAACACCAGTCTGCATGATACCGTCCAGATCCATATAGTAACGTTTGCCGTCTGCATCTACCCATCCGGTTTGCATAATACCATCTTTGTTGAAATAGTATGTTTTGCCGTCTGTGTCTGTGAGCCATCCGGTATAGGCTTTGCTGTCTACCATAAAGAGCCAGTCGCTTCCACTGGAAGTCCAGACTCCGGAAGCTGCCACATCAGAAATTTTGCGTTCAGATGAAGATGGCTTCTCTGTAGGAGAAGGTGTGGCAGTTTCGGAAGGTGAAACGGATTTCTGGTCAGAATCAGGCTCGTTCTGTTCCTGGCTGTCAGATACAGAAGCAACTGACTGAGAAGGTTTCTCACTGAGAACAGAAAAATCAGCATTTGACTGTCTGAGCGTGACACCAAGAACGAGACAGATAGCGATGGCAATGAGCAGCAGAAACGGATTTGTATGTTTTTTGCGGCTTGGCATGCCGTTTCCTCCTAACATTTATGAAAATAATACCGGGTCTGTCTGAGAAGACAAAAGCCCGAACTTCTATACATGATACAATAATCGACACAAAAATACAAGAGTCCGTCAAAATTAAGGCTGGAATTAAAAGGAAAACCTGAAACTCTTTGTTGCGGTCAAAAAGAAAAAATTATATAATAGAACAATGGATAAAAAAATCAAAACAGAAAATACAGAAACGATCAGAATAAATAAATACTTAAGCAACGCAGGCGTATGTTCCAGGCGGGATGCCGATCAGCTTACCGATGCGGGGAGAGTTACGCTGGATGGCGTTGTGATAAAAACAGGAGAGAGGATAACGGCAGATGCAGAAGTCTGCCTGGACGGACACCCGATCACGAGAGAGAATAAAAAAGTCCTTCTGCTGTTTTATAAGCCGAGAGGAATTGTCTGCAGCACCAAGAAACAGCGAAATGAGACGACGGTGACGGAATACCTTAACTATCCGCTGCGTGTCTATCCGGTCGGACGGCTGGATAAGGATTCGGAAGGGCTGCTGCTTCTGACGAATCAGGGCGATCTTGTGAATCGGATCATGCGTGCAGGGAATTATCATGAGAAAGAATATCTTGTGACAGTAAATAAGGAGATTACGGAGGATTTTCTTAAGGGCATGCGGGGCGGCGTTCCGATCCTTGACACGGTGACGAGACCCTGCACGGTAAAGAAAACCGGACGGAGAAGTTTTCAGATCATTCTGACGCAGGGGCTGAACCGTCAGATACGCAGGATGTGCGAATATTTTGGATATCAGGTGCAGACACTTAAGCGAGTCCGGATCATGAACCTGACCCTTGATGGGCTGGATCCGGGAGAATACCGTGAGATCCGAAAGGAAGAATGGAAGGAATTAGAAAAACGGATCCGAAATTCATCAAGTGAAACGATCAAAGAGACAGGAGGACATCATGGAAACAGCAGCCGTAAACCAAATGAAAGAACTGGTAAAAAAACTGAACGAAGCGGCAAAGGCCTATTATCAGGAAGACCGGGAGATCATGAGCAACAGAGAATACGACGCTCTGTACGATCAGCTGGAGCAAATGGAAGCAGAAACAGGCATCGTTCTGGCAGACAGTCCGACTGTTAATGTAGGATATGAGGCAGTAGATGCACTGCCAAAGGAAACACACGAATCTCCGATGCTCTCTCTCGACAAGACCAAAGAGCGAGAGACACTCAGAGCTTTTATAGGAACCAATCCGACACTGCTTTCCTGGAAAATGGATGGACTGACCATTGTCCTTACCTATGAGAACGGGGAACTTCAGAAGGCGGTCACCAGAGGAAACGGGATCGTCGGAGAGGTCATTACTAATAATGCAAGGACATTCAAGAATATCCCGCTTAAGATCGCCTATCAGGGAAGGCTTGTGCTGAGGGGCGAGGCAATCATCACCTATTCCGATTTTGAGAGGATCAATGAAACGATCGAAGATGTCGATGCCAAATACAAAAATCCGCGAAATCTCTGTAGCGGATCGGTCAGACAGCTGAACAATCAGATCACCGCGGAGCGAAATGTAAGGTTTTATGCGTTTGCGCTGGTATCTGCACAGGATGTGGATATGCATAATTCCAGGGCATATCAGATGGAATGGCTGAAATCTCAGGGCTTTGAGGTGGTGGAATACCGTATGGTGACAGGCGAAAGCCTGGACGAAGCGATGGATTATTTTTCTCATGCGATCGAGAATAATGATTTTCCATCCGATGGACTTGTTGCGCTTTATGATGACATTGCATATGGAGATTCACTTGGAAGTACTGCGAAATTCCCGCGAAATGCGTTTGCTTTCAAATGGGCAGATGAGATCCGCGAAACGACGCTTCGTGAGATTGAGTGGAGCCCGTCGAGAACAGGACTGATCAATCCGATCGCAGTTTTTGATCCGGTGGAACTGGAGGGGACGACCGTCAGCCGTGCAAGCGTCCACAATGTCAGCATTGTGAAGGAATTACAGCTTGGGATCGGCGATACGATCCAGGTCTACAAGGCAAATATGATCATTCCGCAGATCGCAGAGAATCTGACCAGGAGCAGTAATCTGGAAATCCCGCATATCTGTCCGGTCTGCGGTGAGGAAGCCAGGGTCATTCAGGAAAATGAAGTAGAATCTCTCTACTGCATGAACCCGGACTGTGTTGCGAAGAAGATCAAGGCATTCACACTCTTTGTAAGCAGAGATGCCATGAATATAGACGGATTGTCTGAAGCTACACTGGAGAAATTCATCGCCAAAGGTTTTATCCATGATTTCGGAGATATTTTTGAGATCGCGAAGCATCGCGAAGAGATCGTGACAATGGAAGGATTTGGAGAGAAATCTTATGACAATCTTATAGCAAGCATTGACAAAGCAAAGGAGACAACACTTGCGAAGGTGATCTACAGTCTTGGAATCTCTAACATCGGACTTTCCAATGCGAAAGTGATCTGCCGGCATTTTGATGATGATCTGGACAAGATCCGGACAGCCGAGGAAGAGGAGATCAGTGCGATCGATGGAATCGGCCCGGTGATCGCAAAGAGCCTCACGAAATATTTCAAAGATCCGGAAAACAACCGCAAGCTGGATCATCTGCTTGGATATCTTCATATTAATAAAGAAGAAGTTTCTGAGAACCAGACACTGGCAGGAATGAATTTTGTTATCACAGGAAGCCTGGAGCATTTCAGCAACCGCGGCGAAGCCAAGAAGCTGATCGAATCCTTGGGCGGCAAGGTGACAGGTACCGTCACAGGCAAGACAAATTACCTGATCAACAACGATACCACATCCAATTCATCCAAAAACAAAAAAGCCAGGGAACTTGGGATTCCAATTTTGTCTGAGGAAGACTTTATCAAAATGACAGAACAATAATATATAGAAAGAAGCACATAAAGGAGGAACGGAAAATGCCTATTAAAATACAGGGGGATTTACCGGTAAAAGAAATTCTGGAAAGAGAAAATATATTCGTCATGGACGAGGGAAGGGCTGTGCATCAGGACATTCGTCCGATCCAGATCCTGATCCTGAACCTGATGCCACTCAAGGAGGAGACAGAGCTTCAGCTTTTGCGTTCTCTCTCCAACACACCGCTGCAGGTGGATGTGACTTTTATGGCAGTGGAGAGCCATGAGGCAAGAAACACTTCGATCAGTCATCTGAATAAATTCTATGAGACTTTTTCTGATCTCAAAGACAGACGTTTTGACGGAATGATCATTACAGGAGCTCCGGTCGAGCAGATGGAATTTGAAGAAGTAGACTACTGGAACGAACTCCAGGAGATCATGGACTGGACTTCTGACCACGTGACCTCTACGATCTTTCTGTGCTGGGCTGCACAGGCGAGTCTTTATCATTTCTATGGACTTAAGAAACGCCAGCTTGACCACAAGATGTTCGGTCTGTTCTGGCACAAAGTCCTGAACCGCAAGATCCCGCTGGTAAGAGGGTTTGACGATATGTTCCTTGCACCACATTCCAGACATACAGAGGTCCCGATCGAGGACATCCGTGCCTGCAAGGACATCACGATCCTGGCAGAATCCGAGGAAGCTGGACTTTTCCTGGCAATGGCAGAAGGTGGAAGGAAGATCTTTGTGATGGGACATCCGGAATATGACCGTGTCACACTGGACGGCGAGTACAAGCGTGACATGAGCAAGGGACTCCCGATCGAAATCCCGGAGAATTATTATCGCGAAAACGATCCGGCAAACAAACCGCTGCTTATGTGGAGAGCACATGCAAACAATCTGTATACAAACTGGCTGAATTATTACGTATACCAGAGTACACCGTTTGATCTGTACGGAACACCTGATTTCGACAGTATTAAAGGGCATTGATAAATTAAAAAATAAGAGGGGGAAACGAAATGGATGGATCAATGTTTATCGGAACCTGGTGGTCACTGGTTCCACCGCTGCTGGCGATCGCGCTGGCGCTGATCACGAAGGAGGTTTACAGCTCACTGTTTATCGGTGTGGCAATGGGAGCACTGCTTTATACGGGCTTTCATCCGTGGAATGCGTTTGTAGCATTGTTTGACATTATGAAGAGCAGTATGAATCTGAATATTCTGATCTTTGACGTTCTGCTTGGAATGATCATTGTACTGATGGCGAAGTCAGGAGGATCAGCGGCGTATGGACGCTGGGCGGGCAGTAAGATCAAGAATAAAAAGAGCGCAATGTTTGCAACAACAGGACTTGGTATCCTGATCTTTGTGGATGACTATTTTAACTGTCTGACCGTAGGCTCTGTTATGCGTCCGGTCACAGACAAGTACAGAGTATCACGTGCGAAACTTGCTTACATAATCGACGCGACTGCAGCACCGGTTTGTATTATCGCACCGATCTCAAGCTGGGCGGCAGCAGTCAACTCTTATGTGCCGGCAGATGCAGGGATCACAGGATTCCAGCTTTTTCTCTGGACGATCCCGTATAACCTGTATGCACTTCTTACCCTGGTCATGGTATTTTATATGATCGGTACCGGATTTGATTTCGGACTTATGAAGAAACATGAACAGAATGCGGCAAGAGGAGATCTTTTTACTTCCGGCGGAGAAGAATTTGATCAGGTCAAGGAAGAAGAGATTTCTTCCAACGGTCATGTCATCGATCTGATCCTTCCGGTCCTGGTACTGATCGGAACTGCGATCGGTGCGATGATCTATACAGGATTCCTTGGCGGAGCGACAGATATCGTCACTGCTTTTTCCGGCTGTGATGCAGAGACCAGTCTGATCTTTGCAACGATGATCACCGTATTATTTATGCTCGTGCTGTATCTTCCGCGAAAAGTTGTCACATTCAAGGGGTTTATGGACAGCTTTGTAGAAGGATTCAAGATGATGATCCCGGCGATCGCGATCCTGATCTTTGCATGGTCCCTGAAAGGAATGGGCGATGCACTTGAGATCGGAACTTTTGTCAAGACGATCGTAGGCACCAATGCATCTGCAAGTGTGATCCTTCCGGCGATCCTGTTCCTGGTGGCGATCTTCCTTTCTTTCTCAACAGGAACAAGCTGGGGGACGTTTGCAATCCTGGTTCCGATCGCGATTGCGATGTTTCCGGGTGCCGACAATATGCAGATGATGATCATTGCAGTATCCGCGGTTCTTTCCGGAGCTGTCTGCGGAGACCATGTTTCGCCGATCTCTGACACAACGGTTATGTCCTCAGCAGGTGCACAGAGTAATCATATCAATCATGTAACGACACAGATGCAGTACGCGGCTGTAGTTGCAGTGGTATCCGCAGTGGGCTTCCTGCTTGCAGGCTTTGTCCATGTATGGTGGATCGTCCTGGGAGTCAGCCTTATCCTGCTGCTTGCGGTCCTTACTGTGCTCCGCAAAGTTGCAAAGTAGATGATATCTGACAGGAAAGAGACAGGAGATATGACGAAGATCAAAGTACCTTATATCGACCAGAGCGGCAGATATCCGACAGGATGCGAGAGCGTCACTGCTGTCATGCTTCTCCGTTATCTTGGGTGTGATATTACGGTAGATGGTTTTATCCGGAACTGCCTCAGGTGCAGGGCGATGGAGCAGAGAGAGGACGGACTTTATGGACCGGATCCGAACGAATTTTTCTGTGGAAGTCCTTATGATGATGAGGCTTTTGGATGCTATGCACCGGCACTTAAGGGAGCACTTGAGCGGGCGGCAGGAGATACTTTTGCATTTGTCAATGAGACAGGAACTTCCATAGAAGAGTTGTGCAGAAAGTACATTGACCGCGGGATGCCGGTAGTTTTCTGGGCCTGCATCAATATGCGAAAGGAGATCCCGGGGCCGGAGTGGAAACTTCTGGATTCCGGTGAGCGGTTTGAATGGACTTCCAATGAGCATTGTATGCTTCTGGTGGGATATGATGAGAATGGCTACTGGTTCAACGATCCATATGATCATAATGGTGTGATCTTTTACGAAAAGGAACTGACAGAGCAGCGTCATGCGGCACAGCACAGTATGGCGATCGGTGCTTCGAAGAAAAAAAATTAAAATTCACAAAATCTCTATTTTCAAATGGCCGGATATCTGTTATAGTAGATGTTGGTTACAGCAAACAATTTATTTGCACAGAAAGAAGTGTTTATTTTGCGAAAGAAATCACACATACTGTTAGCAAGATATCTGGCAGACCAGATGCCTGCTAATGAGAGCTTACAGTCACATAGAAAAGCATTTTGTCTCGGAAATATCCTTCCGGACATCCAGCCATCCTTTGTAACCAAGAGACATGAATATTTTGGCACCTTTGACGAGGTACAGGGAAAGATCAGCCGTCTGGTAGAGAACGGTCTGGTAGAATACAATGACCGTGTGTTCTGGAGAAGAGCAGGCGAGATCATGCATTACATTGCAGACTACTTTACATTTCCGCATAACAAGACATTTGACGGATCTCTGCGTCAGCACAATACGTATGAGAAGCATCTGAAGAATGAACTCAAGGTCTTTGTTGAGAGTGGAAGAGCAGATATTTATGCGGAGAAGAATCTTCGCTTTGATACACTGAACCAGCTTCTTGATTATATCAGAGAGCGTCACAACGTTTACCTTGACCGCAAGCGTTCGATCGAGGAGGATATCCATTATATCTTAAGTGTATGCTTTCAGGTATTCCAGGGATTGTTCCAGCTTTGCCTCCGTGTAGTAGCATCAGGTGTACCGGCAGTAAATATCTGAAAATATGAAAAAAATATGAAATTTACCCAAATCCGCCGGAGTGTTACACT